>NZ_BADI01001065.1:0-6558 GCF_000333555.1 Herbaspirillum sp. B65
GACTGCGCCGGGTGGCGTGAGGTCATCCTTGCCAAAGCGCCGACAAGATAGCATCGGCTCGCGTGGCAATCAAAGCTTTTTTTAACGGCTGGGAAAGCTGCAAGACAGGCCGATCTGAAGCGCAGTTCATGCACGTTTCGTGCGTAATGCTGGGGTTCGAAGGCCTGCAATGAGAACAATGACTCGCAACTGACGCCGGCCTGACGCTCGTTGCGCGCTGGTGTAGCGGGCTGCACGGCGCCGCTCGGGGCGAAGGACGAAAAAATAAGTAAACCGCCATGAAGAGCTTGGAAGATATCACCGAAGCGGCCAGTCGCAAAGCCGGACCAGCGCGCTCTTGTCGTGCTTGATCAGCGGTTCGTGCAATGGCCCGCTCTCGGGTAAGATGGTGCTGCGCACAAGTCCTTTCGATGAATGACCGGCCCGACCGGCCGCGCCGCTCCAGCGCATCCTGACCCCACACCGGCGCGGCGCGCGGCAATGATGGAGAACCACGATGTTTGCCACAGAAAAATTCACCAACCCCGACGCCGCCTATGCACGCGTGCTGGAAATCTACGAGCACAATACCGCCATCCTGCGTGATGCCTTCCGCCAGTTCTCCCGTGGCCAGGGTATGGAGCAGCGGGTGCGCACCTGCTATCCCTTCGTGCGCATCACCACCGAAAAATCCACCCATGCCGATACCCGTCAATCCTTCGGTTTCGTGGCCGGCCCCGGTTGCTACCAGACCACGCTGACCCGGCCCAAGCTGTTCCATCAATATCTGCTGGCGCAATTCAAGCTGGTGCTGCAGAACCATGAAGTACCGCTGGAGGTGGGGGTGAGCGACATGCCCATCCCGGTCCACTTCGCCTTCCCCGAGGGCATCCATGTGGAGGGCAGTCTGGACCCGGAACACTTGCGCACGCTGCCCGATTACTTCGACTTGCCGGACCTGGCGACCATGGATGATCGCATCGCCAATGGCAGCTATGAAGTCGATAACGGCGCCTGGCGCGAAGGCCCGCATCCGCTGGCCTTGTTCACCGGTCCGCGCATCGATTATTCGCTGCACCGCCTGCGCCATTACACGGCCACTTCGCCGGATCAGTTCCAGCGCTACGTGCTCTTTACCAACTATGCCTTCTACGTCGATGAATTCGTGCGTCTGGGCCGACGCCTGATGGAGCCCACCGACGACCCAGATGAGTTGGCCTATCGACGCCAGTACACTGCCTTCGTCGAGCCCGGTAATGTCACCACCTGGAGTGCCAACCAGACCGGTACAGATGTCCGTACAGCTTCCGGCGTGGCACCAGCACGGCAGCCGCAGATGCCGGCCTATCACTTGCAGCGCGCCGATGGCAGCGGCATCACCCTGGTCAATATCGGCGTGGGCCCGTCCAATGCCAAGACCGTGACCGATCACGTGGCGGTGCTGCGTCCGCATGGCTGGCTGATGCTGGGCCATTGCGCGGGGCTGTCGGCCTCGCAGCGCATGGGCGATTACGTGCTGGCCCACGCTTACGTGCGCGACGATCATGTGCTCGATGACGACTTGCCGCTGTGGGTGCCGATCCCGGCCTTGGCCGAAGTGCAATTGGCGTTGCAGGATGCGGTGGCCAGCATCACCCAGCTGGACGGTTATGAATTGAAGCGCATCATGCGTACCGGTACCGTGGCCTCGGTCGATGACCGCAACTGGGAGTTGCGCGATCACCGGATGCCGTTATTGCGCTTCTCGCAGAGCCGCGCCATCGCGCTGGACATGGAGAGCGCCACCGTGGCCGCCAATGGTTTCCGCTTCCGCGTGCCTTACGGCACCTTGCTGTGCGTCTCGGACAAGCCACTGCATGGCGAGATCAAGCTGCCCGGCATGGCCAATAC
The DNA here is from genome assembly GCF_000333555.1 of Herbaspirillum sp. B65. Classification (NCBI taxonomy): domain Bacteria; kingdom Pseudomonadati; phylum Pseudomonadota; class Betaproteobacteria; order Burkholderiales; family Oxalobacteraceae; genus Herbaspirillum; species Herbaspirillum sp. B65. The sequence continues at coordinate 1,870 of NZ_BADI01001065.1, forward strand.
CTTCTACGAGCAGCGCGTGGCGCAGCACTTGCAGATCGGTATCCGGGCGCTGGAGCTGTTGCGCAACAATGGGGTGGAGCAATTGCACAGCCGCAAGCTGCGCAGCTTTGCGGAGCCGGCCTTCCGCTGAGTGCTGCGCTTACTCGACTGCCAGATGAAAAGCCCGCGACGCTGCATGTCGCGGGCTTTTTTGCTTATGCCGAACGCGGCGGCAAGCGATGACTGAATGTGAGGCGGTAGTACAGGGCGGCACCTATCAGCAGCGCGATGGCGGCCACGCACAGCGAAGGCGTGAAGGAACCACTGCCATGCACCAGCGCAGTGGCCAGCGGCGGTCCGGCGATCTGGCCGATGCCGTAGGCGGCGGTCATCAGGGCCATCAGGCTACTGGCCTGTTCGCCACGCAGGCGGCGCGCTTCGCGCATCCCGAACAGCGTGATGGCCGTGAAGGGCAGGCCCAGCAGCAGGCAACTGAGGGCAAAGCCCAGGGCATTGGGCCAGAAGATCGATAGCAGCACACCCACGGCCTGCATCAGGTAGGCCCCGGTCAGCAACAATCGCTGGTCCCCCTGCACCGACAGCCGGGTGGCGCTGAAGGCGCCCACGGCCACCGACAGGCCGAAGATGGGCCAGAAGTAATCCGGCCAGGCCGAGCCCGGCAGGGCCCGGCGCGCGATCACCGGCAGGAAGGTGGCGGTGATGATGTAGCCGAAGCCGGCGATGCCATAGGCCATCACCTGGATCAGCACTTCGCGCTTGCGCTGTGGCGTTTCGTCCTGTTGCGCCTGGCTGGCGTGGTCGTGCTGCTCATGCACCTGGAGCTGGGCGCCGGCATCGAAGCTGAAGGCGGGCCAGACCACGGCGCTCAGTGCCAGGGCGATCACGCCGAAGGCGATCCAGCCCCCGGCGGCCAGCCAGCCGGCTGCGATCATCGGACCCGACAACAAGCCCGTCAGCGCGATCCCCAGGCCGGGGCCGCAGAAGATTACGCCGCCCAGTTCCGGGCGTCCCAATTGCGTGAGCTGCTGCAGGCACCAGCCCGCGGTGTAGACGAACACATAGGCGCTGGCCACCCCCGAGAGCAGGCGCATCCACAGCCAGGCCCAGTCCTGATGCAGCACGCCCATGCCCAGCGTAAGCAGGATGGTAGCCACCAGGCCGGCGCGCAGCAGAGCCACGCCGCGTCGGCTGCGATACAGGGCGCACAGCATGGCCCCCAGGAAGTAACCCAGGTAGTTGGCCGTGGCCAGCCAGCCGCCCATCTGTAGCGACAGGCTGCCTTCGTGCAGCATCATCGGCAGCAGCGGCGTGAAGGCGAAGCGGCCGATGCCCATGGCTACCGACAGCGCCACCATGCCCGACAGGCAGACCTTCCACGCCTGGCCGTGGCGGGAATGGGGGGCGGCAGCTCGATGTGAAGACATAGGTGGGCGCATGAGCGTGTGAGCGTGTAATGAGTGGGTATCCATGCTATCGTTTTTGGGTCATTCTAAAAAATGAATAATAAGGATGACTTCATCTTGATTCGAGAACATTGCCTGGAGCCTCGCATGGAACTGGCCGAACTGGAAATCTTCCGCACCGTGGTGGCCGAGGGCGGCATCACGCGCGCCGCCGAACGACTCAACCGGGTGCAATCCAATGTCACCACGCGCATCAAGCAACTGGAAGAATCCATCGGCGTACCACTGTTCGTGCGTGAGCGGCGGCGCCTGGTCTTGACCGCAGCCGGCGAAGCGCTGCTGGACTATGCCGAGCGCATCCTCGATCTGGCGCAGGAGGCGCGCCAGGTGGTGGCCCCGCACAGCCCGCGCGGCCGCTTGCGCATCGGTTCCATGGAAAGCGCCGCGGCCAGCCGGCTACCCACGCCGCTGGCCGAGTTCCACCAGCGCTGGCCGGAGGTGCGGCTGGAGTTGTCGACCGGGCCTACCGATGTGCTCATGGCCGGGGTGCGCACCGGCAAGCTCGATGCGGCGCTGGTGGCGGGGCCGGTCGATGATCCGGCCTTCGAGGCTACCCCGCTGTACAAGGAAGAACTGCTGCTGGTGACGCCGCGCAGCCATCGCCGCGTGCGGGTGCCCGAGGATGTGGAGCTCGATACCCTGATCGTCTTCGAGCAGGGTTGCGCCTATCGCCGTCGCGCCGAGGCCTGGTTCGCCAGCCACGGCCGGGGCGGGTTGCCGCTGCGCACGCTGGAGCTGGCGTCCTACCATGCCATCCTGGCCTGCGTGGCAGCCGGGGCGGGGGTGGCGGTGGTGCCGCGTTCGGTCATCGTCATGCAGGTCGCGCCGCATGGCTTTGCCAGCCATTCGCTGGGACGGGAAGGGCGGGTCGTCACTTATATGATCAGTCGGCGCGAGCGGGGCTCGGCTTCCTTGTTGGCATTGCGTTCTTTACTTATGGCCAGTGCTTGATATATTGGATGCATATAGAAAGACATTTGATATGCGCTAAATATGTCATGTCGTGCAGTATATGAAGAGGGTGTAACCATTTGTAAAAACGGCTGCGACATGGCTTCGATTTCCCTATATTGAAGTTCCCCCTCCATTCTCCCCCCCGAGAATGGGATTTACCCCACAGCCCGCAAGGGTTGTGGGGTTTTTCTTTTGTCCCCTCGCTTTTTTTGTGCCTTCTTCCGGTCGTTGAAATGAAGTGTCAGCGCGGCGTCAAGTTGTCGTGAGTATTGGTGAGGTCATATGTTGTAAAGTGCAGATTTGACGGCGGGAAAAAGAAGTTTTGTGACCGGGTGGCCGATCGTTTTGTTACAGCGTCTCTTTTCCTTTTGATGCCTGCGCTCCCGATGTGCCGGCGGCGACCAGGTTGCCGCGTGCCGCCGACTGGATGGCCAGTACTGCCGGATGACTCAGGCGGCGTTCCACCGAGATGGCGTAGAACTGTTCGCGGATGGCGTCGGTCTTGCCGATATCGACCAGACCATATTGCTTGCGAATCTGCGCGGCAATGGCAGTGGGCGCGGCGAAGATGCCAGCGCCAGCGTCGCCGAAAGCCAGTAGCAGGGCGCCATCGTCGAACTCGCCGGTGATCTGCGGGCGGATGCCTTGCTTTTCGAACCAGCGCAGCAGGCGCGGGCGTACCGCGGCGTCTTCTCCGGGCATCAGGAAGGGCGCGCCATCCAGGCTGTGCGGGAAGCCCTTGCGATAGCGCCGCGCCAGCGCGGGCGTGGCGAAGAAGCTGGTATCGCATTCGCCCAGCAGGTGGTGGTAGCCGCGCACATCCACGTTGGGCGGCATGGGACTGTCGGCGATGATGATGTCCAGCTTGTGGATGGCCAGGTCGGCCAGCAACACCTCGAGCTTGCCTTCGCGACAGATGATGCGGATCGGCTCCTGCATGGCCAGCGCACTTTCCAGCAGCAGGTAGGCAATCGCCTTGGGCACGGCATCGGCCACGCCCACGCGCAGTTGCAGGGCGCGTCCGCCCGGACGCAGGCGCAGCGCTTCTTCCAGTTCTTCGCCCAGGCTGAAGATGCGTTCGGCGTAATCGAACACCATGCGGCCTTCATCATTGAGTTCCAGTCGTCGTCCCACACGCTTGAAGAGCTTGTAGCCCAGGCTTTCTTCGAACAGGCTGATCTGGCCGCTGATGGTCTGCGCCGTCAGGTGCAGTCGTTCGCTGGCGCGCGCCACGCCACCGGTCTTGGCGACCGTCCAGAAATAATGGAGATGCTTGTAGTTGAGGCTGGCCATGCGGATTTCCCTTCATCCAATACTTCGGTTTTCTCGAAGGATTATCTCAAAATATTCGAATTTTCATTCATCAGGCTTTCGCCTAAAGTGACGCCTTGTCCGGTAGCGATCTTGGGTTGTCAGCGTGCCGGGCATCGTTGCCAATACTGATCTTGAGGAGAGCCTGATGAAATGTCCCGTCTGTACATCTCACAACCTGCTGATCTCGGAACGCCAGGGCATCGAGATCGATTACTGCCCGCAATGCCGGGGCGTGTGGCTCGATCGTGGCGAGCTCGACAAGCTGATCGAACGCGCCATGGCCAGCCAGGCGGCAGCGACACCGGCCCCGACACCGGCGGCGCGCGTGCCGGGGCCGCCGCCAGCGGCCTATGACGCCCGGTTCGGCCACGGCGGCTATGGATATGAACATAAACGCAAAAAGAAAGGCTTCCTGGGCGAAATCTTCGACTTCGATTGAAGATTTCTTCCAAAGTCGAACAAGCGATTTTCGCCCCTGGCGGATGAACAAGAAAAGAGAGGTCTGACGTGAACGGCGTAGAAAGTTTTGCCAGCCTGCCCATGTGGGGTGGCTTCATCGTATTCGTGCTGGGGATGCTGGCGGTGGACATGTTCGCCCTGGGTGGGCGTCATGCGCACCGCGTCTCGCCCAAGGAGGCCTTGAGCTGGTCGCTGGTCTGGGTATCGCTGGCCTTCCTGTTTGCCGGCCTGATGTGGTGGTACCTGGATGCCAACGTCGGGCGCGAGTTCGCCAACCAGAAGGGCGCCGAATTCCTCTCCGGCTACCTGATCGAGAAGGCGCTGTCGGTCGATAACATCTTCGTGTTCCTGATGATCTTCAGCTACTTCGCCGTGCCCGCCTGAATGCAGCGCCGCGTGCTGCTGTATGGCGTCATCGGCGCCATCATCATGCGTGCCGGGATGATCCTGCTGGGTGCCTGGATGATCGCCCAGTTCAGCTGGATCCTGTATGTCTTCG
>NZ_BADI01001064.1:0-8336 GCF_000333555.1 Herbaspirillum sp. B65
CACGTGGATGAGGAAGGCTTTCTCTATATCACGGGGCGCTCTTCTGACATGTACATCTCTGAGGTTCAAACGTCTATCCGCGCGAGATCGAGGAAGCCTTGCTGACCCACCCCGCCGTCTCGGAAGTGGCGGTGCTGGGCGTGCCCGATCCCAAGTGGGGCGAGAGCGGGCTGGCGGTGATCGTCTGCAAGCCTGGCCAGCAGGTCGATGAGCAAGCCTTGCTGGCGCACCTGGAAACGCGCATCGGCAAGTACAAGTGGCCGCGCCGCTTCGTCTATTGGGAGACGATGCCCAAGTCGGGCTACGGCAAGATCGTCAAGAAGCAGATCAAGGCGCTGCTGGAAGAACAGGGCCAATACCGGCTCTGACACATCGGCTCATCGACAGCGAGCCGGATACGTTGCGATCCCGGAAAAACAAAATGCCGTCCAGCGGCTGGCTGGACGGCATTCATCGCTTGGCGAGGTGAGTTCGGCCTGCCCTTCCCGATCGCCGGTTTCGGCTTTGACACCGTGGCCGCCTGGGGTGCCGGTGCCGACAACTTCGCCGGTACCTGGCCCACCACCTGGCACCACGATGTGGACGCGCCCTCGGCCAAGGCGTTCGTGAGCGCCTTCGTCAAGAAGTACGGCAAGCCGCCCGAGAACCAGGCCTGGGGCGAATACGTGGGATTTCGTTCGATTGCCCAGGCCATTGCCGAAACAAAGTCGCTGGACACCATGAAGCTGATCGAGTATTTCGAGAAGGGCGCGCAGATCGACATCCTCAAGGGCCGCAAAGGCTACTACCGCGACTGGGACCATCAACTGATGCAAGAGATGTACACGCTCTCGCCCAAACCCAAGGGCCGCGCCAAGGATCAGTGGGACTTCCTGCAACTGGGTGTGCCGGTGCCGGGACCGAACCTGCCGCTGGAGTCGATTGCGCCGACCCCGCAGGAAAACGCCTGCAAATTCACCTGACGCGCTCGCTTCAAGACGCCAGGCGCGTGGCGACCCTGCCTCACCTACCTGAGCGCGGGGCCGTCCATCGCCTCCCTTCCGACTGGCTTGCGCCGGAGCTGCAATGCAAATCGTTTTCCTGCTGGAACAAATCCTCAATGGATTGCTGGTCGGCGGTTACTACCTGCTGATCGCGCTGGGACTGTCGCTCATCTTCAGCCTGGGCGGCATCGTCAACCTGGCGCACGGAGCCTTCTACGCCATCGGCGCTTACCTGGCCGTGGAGATCACCCGGCATCTGGGCTTCGCCGGTGCCGTGGTGCTCTCGCCGCTGCTGGTGGCGCTGATGGGCATCCTGTTCGAACGCTACCTGCTGCGCCGTTTCTACTCGGCCGATCCCATCCTGGGCCTGCTGCTGACCTTCGGCCTGTCGATGGTGGCCGAACAGGCCATCCGCATCCTGTGGGGAGCCTCGCCGCTGCCGGCCTCGATCCCGCCGGCCTTCAAGGGACAGCTCATGGTGGGCGACTTCATGTACTCGCGCTATCGCCTGCTGATGCTGGCCATCGTGCTGGCCGCGCTGACGCTGATCTGGCTGCTGCTCAACAAGACCTCCTTTGGCCGCGTGGTGCGCGCCGGCGTACAGAAACCGGACATGGTGGCGGTACTGGGCATTGGCCTGCAACCCTACATGACGGCCATCGTGATGCTGGGGGTCGGCCTGGCAGCGCTGGCCGGCGTGCTGTTTGCGCCCATCTCGGGAGTACAGCCGGCCATGGGCGCCGAGATCATGACGGCCGCCTTCGTAGTGGTGGTCATCGGCGGGCTGGGCAGCTTCTGGGGGGTCGTGCTGGCCGCGGTGCTGGTGGGGGTGGTGCGCGGCATCACCATCCAGTTCTACGCCCCCGCTGGCGAGGCCTCGATGTACCTGCTGATGTTGCTGGTGCTGATCTTCCGTCCGCGCGGCCTGCTGGGCGAGCGCATCGAACGCTTCGAATGAGGCCACTGCCATGAATCCTCTGCACAAGACATCGCAGCCCCTGTGGATCGGTGCCGCCGCCCTGATCGCCACGCCGTTGCTGCTGCCCCTGCTGGGCCTGACCACCACTTCGGCCACCGACGTGGTGATCTATGCCATCGCCGCCATGGGCCTCAATTTGCTGGTGGGCTACACCGGCCTGACCTCGTTCGGCCATGGCGCCTGGTTCGGCGTGGGCGCGTATGCGGCGGCGCTGTCGCAGACCCACTGGTTCCCCGGCCAGATCGTCCTGCCGTTGCTGTTCACCCTCGCCTTCATCGCCATGGCCGCACTGCTGGTGGGCTTCCTGATCCTGCGGCGACGCGGCGTATATTTTTCGCTACTCACGCTGGCGCTATCGGCACTGACCTTCGCCGTGGCCTTCCGCTGGACCGACTTCACCGGCGGCGAATCGGGGCTGGGCGGCATCGTGCGCCCGGTGGTGGGCGGCATCGACCTGGACCGCCCGATCCCTTACCAAGTCCTGGTCAGCCTGATCGCCTTGGCTGTGCTGTTCTGCCTGCACCGGCTGATCCGCTCGCCCTTCGGCCACACCATCGTCGCCATCCGCGAAAACGAACAGCGGGCGCGCTTCCAGGGTTACGCCACCATCGTCTACAAGCTGCACATGTTCGTGATCTCGGCCACCGTCACCGGACTGGCCGGCGGGCTGCTGGCCTTCCATCATCGCTTCGTCTCGGCCGAGCCGACGTCGGTGGCCTTCTCGGGTGAACTGCTGGCCATGGTGGTCATCGGCGGAATGCGCAGTTTCCTCGGCCCGGCGCTGGGCGCGCTGTTCTACATCCTGTTCCGCGAATGCCTGTCGATCTGGACCGAGAACTGGCTGCTCTGGTTCGGCCTGGCCTTCGTCGGCTTCATCCTCTTCTCGCCCACCGGGCTGGTCGGTATCTGGCGCCAGTTGCAACGTCGGCTGCGCCCGCCAGCCGAGGTCGGGGCCGCCATGAGTGCGCGCCAGATCATCGATGGCCTGCCACTGCCGGAGTTCCTGCAGCCGCCGCCGCGACCAGGCGTGGTGCTGGAAGCCAAGGACATCGAAATCCGCTTCGGCGGCATCCAGGCGGTCAGCAATGCCCAGATCGCCCTTCATGCCGGTGAAATCCACGCGCTGATCGGCCCTAACGGCGCGGGCAAGACCACCACCTTCAACCTGATCTCCGGCATGTTCGCCCCCCATGGCGGCAGCGTCCTGCTCAACGGTGAGCCTATCCATGGTCTGCCTCCCAGCGACATCTGCCAGCGCGGACTGGCGCGCTCGTTCCAGATCACCAATCTGTTCAAGGGCCTGTCGATCTACGAAAACCTGCGCCTGTCGCTGCAGGCGCGTCATCCCGGGCGCTACAACATGTGGCGCGATATCGACAGCTATCCCGAGATCCACGCCGAAACCGATGCACTGATGCGTTTCCTCGGCCTCAAAGGCATCGACGACATCCAAGGCGGTGCGCTCTCCTACGGTGGTCAACGCTTGGTGGACCTGGGCATCGCCCTGGGTTCCAAACCCCAGGTACTGCTCATGGATGAACCGCTGGCTGGCCTGGCTGCGGCCGAGCGCGAACGCGTCTCGCGACTGGTGCAGATCATCGCCGCCAACATCCCCGTGCTCATCGTCGAGCATGACATCGACCGCGTGCTGGGCTTCTCGCACCAGGTCACGGTGATGAACCAGGGCAGCGTGCTGATGACCGGCACGCCGGAGCAGGCTCGCGCCGACCAGCGCGTGCAGGAAATCTATACCGGTCACGGCACCCCGCCGGTCACCGGGCGCAGCCAGGCCGACAGTGGCCAACGCCCGCGCTTGCTGGCCTTCGAGCAGGTCAATGCCTTCTATGGCAAGAGCCACATTCTCAACGACGCCAGCCTGGACGTGCGCCAGGGCGAGATCGTGGCGCTGCTGGGCCGCAATGGCGCCGGCAAATCCACGCTGCTCAAGACCCTCACCGGCTTGCTCAAGCCGGCTTCCGGCGCGATCCACTACCAGGGACGCGACATCGCCGGCCTGGCCGCCCCCGAGATTGCGCGCCTGGGCATCGGCTATGTACCACAAGGGCGCGGCCTGTTCGCCGGCATGACGGTGGCCGAGAACCTGGCCCTGGGCCGACTGGCGCGCAAGACCGATGGCAGCGACGGGGTGGCCTGGAGCGAAGAACAGATTCTGCATTACTTCCCGCGTCTGAAGGAGCGTCTGCATACCCATGCCGACTTCCTCTCCGGCGGCGAGCAACAGATGGTGGCGGTGGCACGGGCGCTGTCGGGCAACGTCAAGCTGCTGTTGCTGGACGAGCCCTTCGAAGGCCTGGCCCCGGCCGTGGTGCAGGAACTGTTCAAGGTCTTCGACCAGCTACGACGCGAGATTTCCATCGTCATCGTCGAGCACAACCTGGACCTGGTGCTGGCCCTGGCCGACCGCGTCTTTGCATTGGAACGCGGGGCGGTATTCCATACCGGCCCGGCCCAGCCGCTGCTCACCGACCTGGCCTATCGCAAGCAGATCCTGTGGCTCTGAGCGACTGGCTCGCCTTCCCCACTTCCCACACTTCCCCCGCGACAAGGACAACGCACTATGGACCTGAACCTGAAAGACCAGAAAGTCATCGTCACCGCCGGCGCCCAAGGCATTGGCCTGGCCATCACGGCCGCCTTCGTCGAGGCCGGCGCACATGTTCACATCTGCGACATCAGCGAGGACTTCCTCGCCAGCGCACGCGAGCGCTTCGGCACCGCCCCGGTCAGCTACAGCCGCACCGATGTCAGTCATGCCTCCGAGGTCGATGCCATGTTCGCCGAACTGGCCCAGCGCTGGGACGGCAGGCTGGATGTACTGGTGAACAATGCCGGCATCGCCGGCCCGACCTTGCCGGTGGAAGAGGTCGATCTGTCCGGCTGGGATCAAACCATCGCCGTCAACCTCACCGGCCCCTTCCTCTGCACTCGGCGGGCCGTGCCCATGCTGAAAAACAATGGCGGCGGCGCCATCGTCAACATCTCCTCGGTCGCTGGCCGGCTGGGCTTTGCGCTGCGCACGCCCTACTCGGCCTCCAAGTATGGCGTCATTGGGCTGACCGAGACCTGGGCCATCGAACTGGGGCCTTGCAACATCCGCGTCAATGCCGTCCTGCCCGGCATCGTCGCGGGTGCGCGCCAGGAGCGCATCGTCGCCGCCAAGGCCGCCGCCTACGGTATCGCACATGAAGAAATGCGCCAGCGGCTGCTGTCCAAGGTTTCGCTGCGCAAGATGGTCACCGCCGAGGATGTCGCCAACCAGGTCATCTTCATCTGCTCCCCCGCTGGGGCCAGCATCAGTGGTCGCAGCCTGTCGGTGTGCGGCAATGTCGAAGTCCTGGGTTGAGGAGAATGTCATGTCTGAAAAGATCGCCGTCATCGGCGCCGGCCTGATCGGCCGCGCCTGGGCCATCGTCTTTGCCCGCGCCGGTTTCGAGGTGGCGCTGTGGGATGCGGTGCCGCCAGCCCTGCAGGGTTGCCAGCAACTGCTGCGCGAGAACCTGGCCGACCTGGCTGCCCATGGGCTCATCGCCGAGCCGCCGCAGGCACTGCTGGATCGCATCCATCACGCCGCCAGCCTGGAGCAAGCCTTGCAGGATGCCATCCTGGTGCAGGAAAACGTCAAGGAAACGGTAGAGGTCAAGCGCGAGATCTTTGCCGAGATGGATCGCCTGGCCGCTCCCGGCACCATCCTCACCAGCTCCACCTCGTGGATTCCCACTTCGGCGTTTTCCGAGCACCTGCCCGGCCGCGCCCGCATCCTGGTGGCCCACCCGGTCAATCCGCCCTATCTGGTACCGCTGGTCGAGCTGGCCCCGGCGCCCTGGACCGCGCCAGACACGGTGACGCGCGCCAAACAGATCTATGCCCGCGCCGGACAGTCGCCGGTGGTGTTGAACAAGGAAATCACGGGGTTCCTGCTCAACCGCATCCAGGGTGCCGTCTTGAACGAGGCCCTCAATCTCTACGAAAACGGTTATGCCTCGGCCGAAGACATCGACAAGGTCTTCAAGCATGGCCTGGGCCTGCGCTGGTCCTTCATGGGGCCGTTCGAAACCATCGACCTGAATGCGCCCGCCGGCGTGCTCGACTATGCCCGACGCTACGGCCACACCTATGGCGAAGTAGCGCGCAGCCAGTTGCCCAACGCCTGGCAAGCGGCCACGCTGGACCAACTGGCGCAGGAAAGGCGCGCCGTGCTCCCGGCCGAGCAACTGGCCGAGCGCGCCCGCTGGCGCGACAACCGGCTCATGGGCCTGATCGCCCACCAACGCCAGCAGCCCAAGTAACACCCACCAGCTATCCCCTCTCAAAGGAGCACACAGCATGGCCCAGCCCCGCAAAGTCATCATCACCTGCGCCGTCACCGGCGCCATCCATACCCCCTCGATGTCGCCCTACCTGCCGGTGACACCCGAGCAGATCCGCGATGAAGCCCTGGCCGCCGCCGAGGCCGGCGCGGCCATCGTCCACCTGCACGCACGCGACCCGGACAACGGCAAGCCCACGCAAGACCCGGAGCAGTTCCGCAAATTCCTGCCGCAGATCAAGGCCCGCTCCAACGTGGTGATCAACCTCACCACCGGCGGCGCCCCGACCATGGGCGTGGAAGAACGCCTGCAACCAGCCTTGCAGTTGCAGCCCGAGGTGGCCTCGCTGAACATGGGCTCGATGAACTTCGGCCTGTATGAAATGCTCAACCGCTTCAAGGATTTCAAGTACGACTGGGAACAGCCCTACCTGGCCGGCTCCGACGACCGCATCTTCCGCAACACCTTCAAGGACATCGCCTACATCCTGCAATCCTGCAGCGCCAACCAGACCCGCTTCGAGATCGAGTGCTACGACATCGGCCATCTCTACACCGCCGCCCATTTCATCGATCGCGGGCTGATCAAGCCACCCTTCCTGATCCAGTCGGTGTTCGGCCTGCGCGGCGGCATCGGCAATGACGTGGAAGACGTCATGCACATGAAGCGCACCGCTGACCGCCTGTTCGGTGCCGATTATTTCTGGTCGGTGCTGGGCGCCGGCCGTGGCCAGATCCCGATTGCCACCATGGCCGCCGCCATGGGCGGCCACACCCGCGTGGGGCTGGAGGATTCGCTGTGGGATGGTCCCGGCCAACTGGCCAGGAGCAATGCCGATCAGGTGCGCCGCATCCGCACCGTGATCGAGGCGCTCTCCTTGCAGGTGGCGAGCGCCGACGAGGCACGCGACATGTTGCAGCTCAAGGGTGGCCACAACGTCGGGTTCTGACCCACCGCCGCTGCTGCGCGCCGGAGTGCGGGCCACCGCCTCCGGTGTTTTCATTCATATCGCTGCAATGCTGCCATGGCAAGCTGCTTTGCCAACCGGTGTTCGGGCTGTCGATAGGCTACAATCCTTCATCTTCCGGCCTTCCGGCCAACACCCGACACATTGCAATGAAACAATATCAAGACCTCATCCAGGACGTACTAGAGAACGGCTCCTGGCAAGACAACCGCACCGGCATCCGCACCTTGAGCATTCCCGGCGCGATGATGCGCTTCGACCTGCAAAAGGGTTTCCCGGCGGTGACCACCAAGCGCCTGGCCTTCAAGTCGGTAGTGGGCGAGCTGTGCGGCTTCTTGCGCGCCACCCGCAACGCGGCCGACTTCCGCGCCTTGGGCTGCAAGGTCTGGGACCAGAACGCCAACGAAAACGCCGACTGGCTGGCCAACCCTTTCCGTACCGGCAGCGATGACCTGGGTCCGGTGTATGGCGTGCAGTGGCGCCAGTGGCCAGCCTACAAGCTCATCGATGCCACCCAGAGCGCGCAGATCGAGGCCGCCCGCGCCAAGGGTTTTGCCATCGTCTCCACCTTGCAGGATGAGGGCGTGGACAAGGTCTTGCTCTACAAGGCGGTGGACCAATTGCGCGAATGCCTGGACACCATCGTCAAGAACCCGGGCAGCCGCCGCATTCTCTTCCACGGCTGGAACTGCGCAGTGCTCGATGAAATCGCGCTGCCGGCCTGCCATCTGCTCTATCAATTCCTGCCCAACCAGAGCACCGGCGAAATCTCGCTCTGCCTGTACGTGCGCAGCAACGACATCGGCCTGGGCACGCCTTTCAACCTGGCCGAAGGCGCCGCGCTGCTGCACCTGGTGGCACGCCTGACGGGCTATCAGCCGCGCTGGTTCAGCTACTTCGTGGGCGATGCGCACATCTACGAAAACCATATCGACATGGTCAAGGAACAGTTGACGCGCGCGCCCTATCCGCTGCCGCAACTGGCCATCGCCGAGCGCGTGCCGGAGTTCGCCAAGACCGGCCAGTACGCCCCGCAATGGCTGGAGCTGATCGAGCCGTCCGCTTCTCGCTGCTCAATA
>NZ_BADI01001063.1:0-356 GCF_000333555.1 Herbaspirillum sp. B65
TCACCGGGGTGGCGTTCTGCTACTTCTTCGTCTTCGGCGTGGTCTTCCCCTTCATCAACAACTTCGCGCCCAAGTCGGTTTCGGTGGCCCCGGATATCGATAGCTATGTCGATTTCGTGCTGACCATGTTCGTGGCCTTCGGCGTGACCTTCGAAGTCCCGGTGATCGTGATCGTGCTGGTGCGCATGGGCTTGGTGCCGCTGGCCAAGTTGAAGCAGATTCGTCCCTACGTCATCGTCGGCGCCTTCATCGTCGCTGCCGTGGTCACTCCGCCGGACGTGATGAGCCAGTTGATGCTGGCCGTGCCGCTGGTGCTCTTGTATGAAATCGGCCTGCTGGTGGCGCCCATCTTTGAA
>NZ_BADI01001062.1:0-1017 GCF_000333555.1 Herbaspirillum sp. B65
AGGTCGCGTCATGGTCATCCTGTCCGTTATCGTCCTGAAGTCTATGGCAGCGTTGTGCAAATTCCTCTTTCGCGCGCTCCAGGCGGGCGTTGATGTTTTCTAAGGTACCGGCTTCCAGCATCGCTGATACGCCGTGCACAAAACTGGCAGGCAGATAGCTGTCTGGTTTTGGGTATCCAAGTTCATTCACTACGAAGGCGGCCAGCCATCCGGTGCCCTTCATTCGCTGGCATTCCCGCTCACTTAAATCCCGGTCCGGGAAAAGTCTCTGAAGGAGTAGTCGAGACAAGTCCTCAGTGTCGGCAACACCAAGGTAGACGACGTGGACGTAGCCGACCTTGTCAGTAGGTGTGAAGTCTGGGTGGTGCCAAGGCAGCGGTTTGCTGTGAAAATCGCGGCGTCGAAGGGTAGTGACTTTCGTTTGCTCATTGGTGTCTTTGGTGGTAGGCGCTATCGGGATGTTGAAAATCTCGAGATCGCGCCAGAAGCGCAGGACACGTAAGGGCTCGTCGTTCGTGATGCTCAAGTTTGGGTCTAACCTTTCTATTTTCACTTTCACCCTGCCAGGGTCTTGATAATGGGTGATCTTGATTACTTGGTCGATGGACTAGGCAAAACGTCATGATACCAGTCGGTCAGTGCACTTACGGTGACTTGCCCCAAGAATTAGCTACACCGAACAGTAGAATCCGCTCAGGACAATCACGGAATCACTGGGGTGATGGGTTACCGCACGCCCAACCACAAGCCAGGTACGTTCAATAAGCAAGCGTATGAATACGATGCTTACCGGGCGAATACATCTGCCCGCAAGGCCAATTCTTGCGCTACAGCCCAACCAATCGGCAGAGGTATCGGCAATACAAATCCAGTCCAGAGCAATGCCGGGGCTGCAAGGTACGCGAGCAATGCACCAATGGCGCCAATCCGGTCAAGGTGGTAACGCGCCACGTGTGGGGGAGCGTTCCAAGGAGGATGTGGATGAACGGCGTCGTACCGAGGGGGGGCAAGCGCATC
>NZ_BADI01001061.1:0-31949 GCF_000333555.1 Herbaspirillum sp. B65
CGCGAGCGGACAGGAAGGCGCCCGCTCGCGCAGAACCCGGAACGGATCAGAAATCCAGGTTCAGCGAGACCGACAATGCTCGCGCCGGCAAGAGCGTGAGCACGTCGCCCGGTGCCGGGGCCGAGGTGGTACTCGAGGCCGGGTTGATGCCCACCACGTTATGCTTGTCGAACAGGTTGTTGACGCCGAACTGCAGCTTGGCCTGCTTGATCATGGCCCCCGGGTTCTTGATGGTGTAGTTGGCGAACAGGTTGGAGATCATGAACGGCGAGATCCGCACCGCCTCATGGACATTGCCATTGTCCCCATAGGTGCTGCCCACGCGCTTGTTGAGCCAGCTGATGCCCCACGGCCCCTGGCCATAGTTCAGGCCCACGGCTTCGGTGTCGCCAGGGGCGCCTGCCACCCACTTGCCGCTCTGGTACTTGGCGCTGCCATAGGTGGCATTGAGGTAGAGGCTAAAGCCGGAACCCAGCAGCAGCGTCGATTCAGCCTCGATCCCCTGGGTGGTCGAGCTGCCATTGGCGAAGTAGCTGGTGAAGCCATTGTTGTCGGTGAACGAGGAATAGGCATTGTCGAACTTGATGCGATAGGCATCCACGTCCACGGTGAGGTGCTCATCCTTCCACACCGAACCGGTCTGCCAGGTCTTGCTCTTGATCGACGCCGGCAGCGCACTGACGCTGGCGTTCTTGGTATCGAACACGCTGGTGGGTGGAATTTCATCGCCGGCTGCGAACTGGGCATAGACCGACCAGTTCGGTCGCAACATGTAATGCGCATCCAGCGACGGCAGGTAGGTGTTATAGGTCGCGGCATTCTTGACGAAGGGACGGCCCCCCAGGTTGCCCACGGTCTTGCCGTTGTCGGCGAACTGGGTCAGGTCCTGGCGATAGCTCGAATACTTGATCCCAGGGGTGACCTTCAGCTCCGGCGTGACCTTGAATTCGTATTCGACGAAGGGTTGGATGATGGTGCTGGTATAGCTCTCGCGGAAATTGGGCAGGGCCGTATCGATCCAGGTCAGCGGGCTGGAAGGATACTGGTGGCGATCGCTGTTGGAGACTTCCAGCCACAGGCCGCTACGCAGGGTACCCAGGCTGGACTCGTGGTTCAGGCGCAGCAGGTTGCCATAGGCGCGATAGGCATTGAGCTTGTCGGTGGCGCTGGTGGCGCTGATGGTGGAACCGTTGTAGTTCTGCTGGTTGTGGTAGGCATAGGTATAGACCTTGTCATCCAATTTCCAGCCGCCGCCCAGGTTGGAGCTCAAGCCCAGGTAATCGAAATCGGAAGTGACGTGATAGAAGTTGTAGCCGAAGTAGTTGGGATCCTTGGGATTGCCACTCAAGAGGTAGTCATCACCGAACTGGGCGATCTGCGCGCGGGTGGCGCCCTTGGTATTGGGGGTATTGGTCTTGAGGTCGATGTAGGACGCAAACAGGGTCAGCGCGGTATTGTCGCTGATGGCGAACTGGTACTTCAGCGATATCGCATCACGCTGCTGCTTGTTGTAGCTCTGGTAGCCATCCGACTTCATTTCATGAGCATTGATGAGCAGGTTGTGCGCGCCATCGGTACCGAACTGTCCGGTTTCGAATTCAGCGCCATAGATGCGGGTATTGAAGGAGCCATAGGAGCCGAACACGCTGGTGCGCTGTTGCGGTTGCATCACGCGCGAGAGCAGATTGACCGAGCCGCCGAAGTTGGCCTGACCCACGGTGGCCGCCGAGCCCGGGCTGCGATCGACCACGGTACCGCCCAGGAACTGGCTGGGGAAGAATGCCCAGGAGTGATGGCTGGAACTGTTGGTGTCCGAGAAGGGGATGCCATCGAAGGTCATCGTGTAGTCGCCGTCCGAAAAACCGCGGAACGAGGTCTTGGTATCGCCCAGGCCCACGCCATTGGGACTGACGCTATACATGCCCGGTGTCATCAGCAGCACCTGGCTGTAGTCGGCCACCGGCGAGACGTAGTTGCGGATGAATTCATCGCTCACTGCCGATTGCGCCGAGCGGGCTTCCAGCGAACCTTCGGCCGGAGCTTTCTTGTAGACCGCTTCGGCCGCACGCAGGCGCTGGGCGCTGTCGGCCTGGTCGGCCGTGCCGCTGGCGCTGACGGCGCCCAGGTCGGTGGCCTGCTGGGCCTGCACCACCAGCGGGGCGGCCAGGAACATGATGGTCAGCGCGTGCATGACCTGCTGCACGCTCGGCTTCAAGCAAAGATGCTTCATGGAAATCATTCCTTAGGACAAAGTGGGGTAGAGAAATGGGGACGGTCGGCAAGCGAGAAGCGAGAAACAAGAAACGCCGCCATGCAGGAAGGCCGCCGTGCAAAGTGGGCCGAAGAATAAGCGCTGAACATTAAGCGAAAATGAGCCCGCCACAGCGGCGTTGTTTTTATTGTCAGAAGCACCAAGTTCATGCGCCTGTCATATTCGCTTGGTAGCCTGCTCGGCCTGTCTTGATCGGGGTTGACGGTCGTCCTGCACGCACCTGCGCACCACCCTGCCGCCCCGGATCATCGTTGCCGTCTGCCATTGGCACGGCGCTCTGCGCACTCCTGGATCATGCGATTACTTCTCGTGGAAGACGACTTCATGCTGGGCGACAGCGTCCGCAAGGGCTTTTATCCCCTGGGCTTCGTGGTGGACTGGATGCGCGACGGCATCAGCGCACAGGCCGCGCTGGAAGTGGAGTCCTATGCCGCCGTGGTGCTCGACCTGGGCCTGCCCGGACGCAATGGCCTGGAGGTACTCAAGAAGCTGCGCCAGGATCGGGACAACACCCCCGTCATCATCGCTTCGGCGTGCGATGCCGTGCAGCAGCGCATCGCAGGACTCAATGCCGGCGCCGACGACTACGTCAACAAACCCTTCGACCTGGAAGAACTGGCTGCCCGCATCCGCGCCCTGCTGCGGCGCGTTCAGGGACGACAGTCCTCGACCATGGTGCATGGCGAGCTCGAGTTCGATCCGGCCGCCCAGGTGGTGCGGCATCGCGGCCGGCGCGTAGCCTTGAGCGCACGCGAAATGCTGGTGCTGTCGGCCCTGATCGAAAAACCCGAGGCCGTGCTCTCGCGCGCGCAACTGGTGGAACGCATCTATGGCTGGAACGAGGAAGTCGACAGCAACACCATCGAAGTCCACATCCACGCCCTGCGCAAGAAGATCGCTCCCGATGTCGTGCGCAACATCCGCGGCCTGGGCTATACCATGGCCCATTGAGAAACAGCGTGTCGATCCGAAACCGTTTGCTGTGCTGGCTGCTCTCGGGGCTGGCGGTATTGAGCCTGCTCTACATGCTGGCCGACTACCAGACCGACCATGCGCTCTTGACCGACATCTATGATGACCAGATGATCCAGGTCGCTCTCAGCGTGCCGGACGAATTGATCCAGGCCCCACAACGGGCCGATGCCGAACTGCCAGGCTATGAAAGCGACGACTGCATCCTGCAGATCTGGGCCCACAATGGCGACCTGCTCTACCGCACCAACCGCGACATCATGCTGCCGCCCTTCAGCCAGGCCGGCTTCAGCACCGTGCACTGGCACGGCGCGCCCTGGCGCATCTATGTGCGCAAGACCGGCCAGCACCTGGTACAGGTAGCGCAATCACTGGATGGCCGGCGCGAGATTGCCATCACCCATGCCCTGCATTCGTTGCCGCCCTTGCTGCTGTTCCTGTTGCTGATGGCCTTGTTCATCCGCAGGACCGTCGATCGCAGCCTGCACAGCCTGCACCTGTTGTCGCATCAATTGGCCGCGCGCAGCCCAAACAGCCTGGAGCAGATCGGCGAACACGGCCATTGCAGCGATGTGCGGCCCTTGGCCAAAGCGCTCAATAGCTTGCTGGAACGCCTGGGTATTGCGCTCAAAAGCCATCGCCATTTCATCGCCGACGCCTCCCATGAATTGCGCACGCCCCTGGCGGCCTTGCAGATCCAGGCACTGGTGGTGGAGCAATCTCTGGGCAGCGGCCAGGAACAGGCCGCCCTCAACGATCTCAAGCGCGGCATCCAGCGTACCAGCCACCTGGTGAACCAGTTGCTGACCGTGTCGCGCCTGGAAAATGGGGCGCTGGACGAACATCATGCACAAATCGACCTGCACGCCCTGGTGCGTCAAGCCGTGATCGACCTGCTGCCGCTGGCGTGCAGCCACGCCATCAATCTTGGCGCAGAGCAACTCGATAGCACCACCGTCGTCGCGGCTCCCGACCAGTTGGGCATCCTGGTGCGCAACCTGATCGACAACGCGGTGCGCTATACGCCGGTCGGTGGCCAGGTCGATGTCTCGCTGCGCGTGGTAGAGGGTCGGGCGCTGTTGGAAGTGGAAGATAGCGGGCCCGGCATTCCCGTGGAGGAACGCCAGCGGGTGTTCGAGCGCTTCTACCGGCGCCAGGTGCAGCAAAGCGAAGGCAGCGGCCTGGGCCTGGCCATCGTGCGCGAAATCGCGCGCCAGCACGGCCTGCGGCTGGGACTGGACGACAGCCCCAGGCTGGGCGGATTACGCGTGAGCGTGACCTTTGAGATCAGCGTCGGGCCCGCCGCCCGGCCATTGGCCGAGACCGCCAGCACAAGCGTCTGTGTCCCGGAAAAAACCCGAATGGCCAAAATTTAGGTATCATCCCCCTCCCATCCCTCGCTCCGGCCGCCACAAGCCCCGGAGCAGACGGAGGCCAGCGAGGGGAAGCCGGCACCGGTTTCTCCCGCTCAATACGGATGGCGGAGAGTCAAGGCTGCTCTGCGACCCATCCGCCGCATTCAGACCAGGAAACCAGCACAGCGAAGCGAGCCTGCCTGTCGTTGCACCAGGCGCCCCTTCTGTCGATCCCGTTTTTATCCCTCATCAAGATCATGACCCAACATATTTCCGCCGCCGAGCAACTCCTGCGTGACGCCGCCCGCGAATACCACCGCACCCCGACCCGCGGCAAGATCGAAGTCCGTGCCACCAAGCCGCTGTCGAACCAGCGTGACCTGTCGCTGGCCTACTCGCCGGGCGTGGCCTATCCCTGCCTGGACATCGAAGCTGATCCGCTGAAGGCCTTCGACTACACCTCGCGCGGCAACCTGGTGGCCGTCATCAGCAACGGCACCGCCGTGCTGGGCCTGGGCAACATCGGTCCGCTGGCCTCCAAGCCGGTGATGGAAGGCAAGGGTTGCCTGTTCAAGAAGTTTGCCGGCGTCGACGTGTTCGACATCGAACTGGCCGAGAACGACCCGGACAAGCTGGTGGAGATCATCGCCGCGCTGGAACCGACCCTGGGCGGCATCAACCTGGAAGACATCAAGGCCCCGGAATGCTTCTACATCGAACAGAAGCTCTCGGCGCGCATGAACATCCCGGTCTTCCACGATGACCAGCACGGCACCGCCATCATCTCTTCGGCGGCCCTGCTGAACGGTCTGGAACTAGTCGGCAAGGACATCGGCGCGGTCAAGATCGCCGTCTCCGGCGCGGGTGCCGCCGCCATCGCTTGCGTGGAAGTGATGATCGGCCTGGGCATCAAGCGCGAGAACGTCTACATGGTCGACAGCAAGGGCGTCATCTATGAAGGTCGCCCCGGTGGCCTGGACGCTTCCAAGCAGCGCTACGCCATCAAGACCGAGGCGCGCACCCTGGCCGATGTGGTCAATGGCGCCGATGTCTTCCTGGGCTGCTCGGCGCCGGGCGTGCTGACCGCCGAGATGGTCAAGACCATGGCCGACAAGCCCATCATCCTGGCGCTGGCCAACCCGGAACCGGAAATCCGCCCCGAGCTGGCCAAGTCGGTGCGTCCAGATTGCATCATCGCCACCGGCCGTTCGGACTATCCGAACCAGGTCAACAACGTGCTGTGCTTCCCCTACATCTTCCGTGGCGCATTGGATTGCGGCGCCACCAAGATCACCGAAGCCATGAAGCTGGCCTGCGTGCGCGAGATCGCCGACCTGGCCAAGGCCGAGACCAGTGCTGAAGTCAGCGCCGCCTATCCTGGCAAGGAACTGGTGTTTGGTGCCGACTACCTGATCCCGACCCCGTTCGATTCGCGCCTGATCTTGAAGATCGCCCCGGCCGTGGCCAAGGCCGCCGCCGAGTCCGGTGTGGCCACCCGTCCCATCACCGACTACGACGCCTACCGCGCCGAGCTGACTCGCTTCATCTACCAGACCGGCATGTTCATGCAGCCCGTCTTCAACACGGCCAAGGTGGCGCCACAACGCGTGGTCTACGCCGACGGCGAAGATGAGCGCGTACTGCGCGCGGTGCAGTTCGTGGCCGACGAAGGCTTGGCCGCACCGATCCTGGTGGGCCGCGCCGCAGCCATCGAAGCCGGCATCAAGAAGGCCGGCCTGCGCCTGAAGATCGGCCACAACCTGCAAGTGATCGACCCGGCCTCGGATGACCGCGTAGCCCAGTATGCCGCCCAATACCAGGGTGGTAGCGAAGCTGACGTGCGCGCCAGCGGCAGCCTGCTGGCGGCATTGATGGTCAAGGCCGGCCACGCCGACGCCATGCTGTGCGGCCTGGATGGCAACTACGATGGCCACCTGGCGCACGTGGAAAAGGTGATCGGCTTAAAGGACGGCGCACAGGAATTCGCGGCACTGAACGCTGTGCTGCTGCCCGACCAGACCCTCTTCATCACCGACACCTACGTCAACGACACGCCGGACGCCGAACAACTGGCGCGCATCGCCAAGGCTGCGGCAGAAGAAGTGGCGCGTTTCGGTGTGCCGCCCAAGGTCGCCTTCCTGTCGCACTCCAACCATGGCAGTTCCTCGCGCCCCTCGGCGCGCAAGATGGCTGCGGCCCATGAAGCCTTCAAGAAGCTGGCCCCGGAAGTCGAATCCGCCGGTGAGCTGCACGGCGATGCCGCCCTGTCGGAAAAGATCCGCCACAATGCCGGCCTGACCGACAGCGGCCTGACGGGTGCGGCCAACGTGCTGGTCTGCCCCAACCTGGATGCCGCCAACATCCTCTTCAACGTGTTGAAGACCAGCAGCGGCCAGGGCACCACCATCGGCCCCATCCTGCTGGGTGCGGCGGCGCCGGTGCACGTGCTGACCCCGTCGAGCACGGTACGCCGCGTCATCAACATGACCGCGCTGGCAGCGGCCAAGGCACAGGACGGCAAGTCCAAGGCCTGAGCCCGGTTGGTGCCATGAGCAAGGCCCCGCTGTCGTGAGATGGCGGGGCCTTGTTTTTTGCAGAAAGCTTCACATTCAGCGGCGCACCCCGGGCGCGGCGCGCTGCCCCAGCCTCATCGTGCGAAGTAAAGGTCATGCAGGTGATCCAGCGCCACCTCGCTGGCCTGCTGCGACAGGATCACCCGGCCACCCTGCATCAGGTAGACATGGTCGGCCACGCCCACGGCGCGTTCGGTATTCTGCTCCACCAGGATGATGGTGCGCCCCTCTTGCTTCAAGCGGACCAAAATCTCGAAGAGTTCATTGACTACCACCGGTGCCAGCCCCAGCGAGGGTTCGTCGATGATGAGCAGCCTGGGCTCGGACATCAGCCCACGCGCCATCGCCAGCATCTGCGCCTCCCCGCCCGAGAGCGATCCAGCCAGCTGGCGGCGCCGTTCCCGCAGGCGCGGGAACATGGTGTAGGCGCGTTCCAGGTTGTCCTTCACACGCGCGCGGTGCTGCCGGGCGAAGGCGCCGACGATGAGGTTTTCCTCGATGCTCATGGCGCGAAAGATCATGCGCCCTTCCGGGATCATGGCCATCGAGACCTTGGACATGTCCCAGGTCGGCATCCCATTGAGCACCCGTCCATCCAGGCTGACCTGACCCTGCCCGACCGGGATCAGGCCCATGATGGCGCGCAGCAGTGTGGTCTTGCCGGCGCCATTGGGACCGATGATGGTGGTCAGTTGGCCCTGTCCCACCGTCAGCGAGACATCCCACAATACGTTGATGGCGCCATAGCCGGCGCGCAGGTTGGTGACTTCCAGCATTCACGCTCCCGTGTAACTCTTGATGACCGCCGGATCATTGAACACCTGGGCCGGCGCGCCCTCGGCGATGAGCTGGCCGAAGTTGAGCACGGCCACGCGCGGGCACAAGTTGCTGATGGTTTCGATGTCGTGTTCGATGATGACGATGCCCACCGCAAAGGCTTCGTGCAAGCCCTTGAGCATCTGCATGAAACGGCGCTTGCCATTGGTTTCCAGTCCGGCTAGCACTTCGTCCAGCAACAGCAGCTTGGGCTGCGTGGCCAGCGCCTTGGCCACTTCCAGCGCCTTCAGTTCGGTCAGCGCCAGTTCGGTAGCAGCATCGCGCCCGGCTTTCTCGCACAGGCCCGTGAAGGCCAGCACCTCATCAATCTTGCGTGCATCCACCTGGCCGGTGGCAAAGCGCTGGGCCACGACCAGGTTCTCGCGCACGGTCAGTTCATGCATCGGCTGCGGAATCTGGAAAGTGCGCCCGATGCCCAGCCGTGCGCGCCGATGCAGCGGTGCGTGCAGGACATCCTTGCCATTGAAGCGGATGGCGCCACTGGTGGGCCGCACCAGTCCGGAAATGGCATTGAAGAGCGTGGTCTTGCCGGCGCCGTTGGCACCGACCAGCCCTAGCACATCGCCCGTTCCTACCTGCAAGGAGACTTCATCAACGGCGGTCAGGCCGCCGAACCGCACCGAGACCTTTTCAAGTTGCAGCATGAGGCTCTCCCGCTGATTTTCTCTTGCCCAGCTTGCGCATATTACGCAAGAGCGGCAGCAAGCCATCGGGGCTGAAGACGATCATCGCCACCAGCAAGGCCCCCAGCACCAACTGGTGGCCGGAGGGAATCAGGTTCTTGAACACCAGTTGATCCAGCAGATACACCACCACCGCGCCGATCACCGGCCCGGTGATGCTGCGATAACCGCCGAAGATGGCGGCCACGATGGGGATCGTGACCCACAAGGCGCTGAAGGCATAGTCCGGTTCGAGGAAGCTGATGTAGTGCGCATTGAAGGCACCGACCACGCCGCACATGAAGGCTGACAACAGCAGCATCATGCCCTTGAGTACGGTACTGTTGACGCCGACCACGCGGGTGGCATCCTCGCTCTCGTGCATCGCGCGCAGGGCCAGTCCATAGTGGCTCTGGCGCACACGGGCATAGACCAGCGCGAAGACGGCCACGATCAGCAGGATCACGAAATACGCGCCGATCTTGCTGGACAGGTCCAGCCCCAGCACGGTAGGCAGGCGCGCAATATTGGACAGTCCTCCCGAGCCGCCCGTCATCGAGGTCCATTCGGTAGCGAGGATGCGGAAGATATGCGCATAGGCCAGGATCGCCAGCGCGAAATACGGTCCGCGCAAACGCAGCACGGGCAACATCGCCAGCGCCGCCACCAGCGCACCGACACCGCCCAGCAGCAGCGCGGCCAGCACCGGCACGCCGTATTTCATGCTCAATAACGCCGAGGTATAGGCCCCCACACCGAAGAAGGCCGCATGACCAAAGCTGATCATGCCCCCCAGATTGCCCAGCAGCGCCCACGACAGCGCAATGCCGCCGATCACCATCGCGGCCACCAGGAGGCTCATCACGTAATGGTTCTGCGCCAGCAGCAACGGCCCGCCGACCAACAGCAAGGGCAGACCCAACAGGGCGGGCAGCTGGTTCCGGTTCATCCTCATCGTCTCACCCCCTTCTTGCCCGCAGGCCGAACAAGCCATTGGGCATGATGAACAGCACCAGCAGGAACAAGCCCATGCCCGCCAGTTCCTGCAGCGCCGAGCTGGCCAGGGTGACGGTCAGCGCTTCAGCCACGCCCAACAGAATCGCGCCGATCAGCACACCGGGAATGGAGCCCACACCGGCCAGCACAGTAATGATGAACGCCTTGACCGTGAGCACCCCGCCATAAGCCGGACTGATCACTCCGTAACTGAACAGCGCCACGCCAGCCAAGGACGCCAGGACGCCGGCCACGATGAAGGACACCAGTTCGGTATAGCCGGGGTTGATGCCCATGAGCTTGGCCGCATCGCGATTGCTGGAGACCGCCCGCACGGCGCGTCCATACCAGCTGCGCGAGAGCCACCACCAGAGGGCCGCCATCATCAACAGGCTCACGCCGAAGAACAGCACTTCGCTGCGCATACTGAAGAAGGGACCGAGCACGAAGGCTTCCTGCAGCCATTCGGAACTGGTGGAACGGATATCGGCCTTCCAGATCAGCAACATGCCGTTGGTGAGAATCACGCCGATGCCATAGGTGAGGATCAGCGAATTGATTTCGCGGTCCTTCTTGATGCGACTGACCACGGCATACACCATGACCGAGGTCAGGCACACCACCACCAGCGCAATCGGAATGGCCAGCACTGGATTGACGCCCAGGCCGGACTCCACCGAATAGGCGATGTAGGCGGCCAGCAGCACCAGCTCGCCCTGCGCCAGGTTGATGACGCGCATGGTGCCGAACACCAGTGCCAGGCCCAGGGCAATGAGGGCGTAGGAGCCCCCCTGCAGCAGACCCGAGTACAGGGCTTGCAGTATCAGTTCAGTCATGTCTGCATTCCGTTGGAGTGGACGCCGTGCGGGCGTTACCAGGGCACAGCCGGATAATTCATCTTGTTGGTGACAGCCGACTTGGGCCAGACGATGGCGATCTTGTCGCCCTGAAGCTGGCCCATGTGGTGGATGAAGTTCAGGTTGTCGCCATTGGCGCCGAACTGCACGCGGCCGATCAGGGTCTGGCGATCGGTCTTGCGCATCTCTTCGGCCACGCCATCTTTCTTCAGCGTCCCCTTGTCGGCGGCGCGGGCGATGGCCTCAAACAGCAGCATCGATTGCACGTAGCCGAACTGGCCCAGGTAGTCGGGATCTTTTTTGTAGAGACGCCGGTAGGTTTCTTCAAAGAGCTTGCCATCGGCGCTGGTGAACTGGGCCGGGAACGGCAGCAGCGCCGTGCCATAGACATTGGGCACCAGGTCCGGGAAATCCTGCGCCATCTTGGGCGTGGCCAGTGACCACACGCCGACCATGGCCTTGACCGCAGGCTTCAACACCCGCGCCGCACGCAGGATGCCCACGTAGTCGTTCTCGTAGCCGATCATGGCGATGACTTCCGGCTTGTCCTGCAGCTTGATCTTGTTGATGATGGGCTTGAAGTCGCTGATGGCCGGATCGAAAGCGTGCGAAGTCACCTTCAGTCCCTTGGCGCCCCAGGCCTTTTCCAGGTCTTTGGCCAGCGCAGCGGTGGCTTCCTTGGTGGAATAGACGATGGAGACCGAGCGCGCATTCATGTCGTCCAGCAAGCCCACCATGGCCTTCTGGTAACCGGCCACGTTGTTGATGCGGAAGAAGTTCTTGCGACCGCTGCTGACCAGGTTGTCATCCACCCCGCCCGAGGTCACGTAGACCAGGCCGGCCTTGCCCGCCGCATCGGCCGCCGGCGCGATGTTGTTGGAACCGTAGCCGCCGGTGATGGCCAGCACGCCTTCACCGGCCAGCTTCTCGACGGCGGCAATGGCCTTGGCCGGAGCCGATTCGTCATCGATGGTGACCAGCTTGATCTTGTGCTTGCCATTGGTCTTGTTGAAGATATCGGCGGCCACGTTGATGCCCTCCTGCATACCCGAGCCGACCCGCGCCAGGCTGCCGGTCAGGGGGATTTCCACGCCGACCTTGAGTTCATCGGCCAGCGCGCTGCTCGCCGCGCCTGCCAGAGCCGTGGCGATACAGGCCAGCAGGGCCAATCGCTTGATGCCTTGATGCTTGTTCGTCATTGTCTCCACCTCTTTCATCCGAGTGATGTTGATGTGATGTCCTCTCCGGGGGACGCCCCGAGTCAACAATGGAAGCACCGGCACGCTGCTCCCATTGCCGAATCGGATAGTCATCACCCGGATGGCTTGATCTTCTTGTATCTTGTCGTGATGGACTTGCGGTACTGCGTTGCTGCTCGAACCGGTCCTGCCTGCGCGGCCGGTTCTTCTGTCTCCGTACTGGTTCTTGCTTGTTCTCTGCTGGCGCTCGCTCAGTGGCGCCCCATGCTGGCTTCCACCGTGCGCACCAGGCTCACCAGGCGCGGGCCGAGATCTTCCATCAGCATCTCGCGCGTCAACATGAAGGCCGGGCCGCCACAGTTGAAGGCCATGATCTTTTCCTCGTTGGCATCGATCATGGGTACACCGACGGCGCTGATGGTCTTTTCCCATTCGCCGACCGAAATGCAGAAGCCATGATCCTGGTAATCCTTGAAGGCCTGCTCGATGCCGGCCTTGACCTTGGGCCATTGCTCTTCGTTGCGCAGGCGGATGTGGTCCATCAGGAAATCGCGTTCGTTCTGGGGCAGTGCGCACAGCAGCGCGCGTCCCATGGAAGTGGTCGCCAGCGGAATGCGTGAGCCCACGTCGCGGCGCAAGGTCACGGCCGACTGGCCGCGCGTGGCCTCGATATAGACCATGCTCAGACGGTCGCGGATGCCCAGCGCCACGTTGCATTGCGAATAGTCGGCCAGCTCCTGCATCGCAGGACGCGCCAGCTTGCGCACGTCCATGCCCGAGAGCAGCGAATAGCCCAGCGCCAGCACGCCCGAGCCGAGTTGATAGCGGCCCTGGTCTTCGGAATATTCGAGATAGCCCAGCCGGGTCAGGGTATGCGTGAGGCGCGAGATGGTCGGCTTGGGCAGGCCAGTGCGCTTGGCCAGTTCAGTGTTGGTGAGGTAGATCTCGCCGGGGCGAAAACAGCGCAGGATCTCCAGCCCACGCGCCAGGGCATTGACGAACTGCCGGTCGTGGCTCTCATCCTCACCCTTGAACGACACAATCTCATCCATCCGTCACATCTCCGCGTGGCAGGGTCGTGCCGAGTGGTCACGTCGCCCTCATTGGCAGTGGAATGTACACACCTGAATTCCCAGTGTCAATTATTTGCGAACAAGTATTCCGCTGTGCGAAATCATCCTGTTTCGTGTCGCTCATTGGCATCGCGCACAGGGCCTCCCGGCATAAGGTGCTCTTTTCAAGATCGCCCGCAAAGCCCCGTGGAATCTGGGCCTTTGAGACAATTGTACAGTTTCCCATGCTTCCTTATGCACGGTTTACACAGTCAACGCAAATGCGGTATCGTTGCCAACAAACGCCATTTGCGAACTTGAATTTCGCTATGCGAACCAACTTAACACAGGAGACTGCCGCATGTCCAACCAAGCCACGGCTGCGGGCGAGCTGCCCCCCGTCCATCGGGCGCGCCAAGGCGCCATCCTGGTGGTGACCATCGACAATGCGCCGGTCAATGCGCTGGGTGTCGCGGTGCGCCGGGGCCTGCTGGCGGCCATCGAGGACGGCGAGGCCGATGCGGGGGTGGCGGCCATCCTGCTCACTGGCGCGGGCCGCAACTTCATCGGCGGTGCCGACATCCGCGAATTCGGCAAGCCACCTCAGGCACCGCTGTTGACCGAACTGTGCAACCGCATCGAGGCGTGCAGCAAACCCGTGCTCGCAGCCATTCACGGCGCGGCTCTGGGCGGCGGGCTGGAAGTGGCGCTGGCGGCGCATTACCGGCTGGTGCTGGCCAACGCCCGGCTGGGCCTGCCCGAAGTGCAACTGGGCCTGCTGCCCGGGGCGGGAGGCACGCAGCGCACGCCGCGCCTCATCGGTGCGCAGGCGGCGCTGGACATGATGCTGACGGGCCGCCACCTGAGTGCCAAGGAAGCCCTGGCCCTGGGACTGGTGGACCGGCTGGCCGCAGGCGAGAGCGCCGAACAGGCGCGCGCCGCCGGCCTGCGTGAATTGCAGGCGCTGGTGCAGATGGGCCTGCCGGTACGCCGCAGCCGCGATGGCCTCGCCCTGGCCGACACGGTCGCCACCCAAGCCGCCATCGCCGCAGCGCGCGCTGAGGCCAGCAAGAAATCGCGTGGCCTGTTCTCCCCGCACAAGATCATCGATGCGGTGGAAGCGGCCACCACCCTGCCCTTCGACGAAGGCCTGGCCCTGGAACGCCAGTTCTTCCTGCAATGCCTGGACAGCCCGCAACGCGCCGGCCTGATCCACGCCTTCTTCGCCGAACGCGAAGTGCAGAAAGCGCCCGAAACCCGCAACGCCCAACCACGCCGCATCGAACGCATCGGCGTGGTCGGCGGCGGCACCATGGGCGCGGGGATTGCGGTGGCAGTGCTCGATGCCGGCCTGCCGGTAACCATGATCGAACGCGACGACGCCGCACTGGCACGCGCACGCGCCCATGTGGAAAAAATCTATGACGCTCAGGTCGTCCGTGGCCGCCTCACGCCCGAGGCGCGCAGCGCCGTGCTGGCACGCCTGCACGGCAGTACCCGCTATGAAGACCTGGCCGCCGCTGATGTGGTCATTGAAGCCGTGTTCGAAGACCTGGCCGTGAAGCAGGCCGTGTTCGCCGAACTGGATCGCGTCTGTCAACCCGGTGCGGTGCTGGCCACCAATACCTCCTACCTCGACATCGATGCGATTGCCGCCAGCATTTCGCGGCCTGCGGACGTCATCGGTCTGCATTTCTTCTCGCCAGCCAATGTGATGAAGCTGCTGGAAATCGTAGTGCCGCGCCAGGTCGCCAGCGACGTGGTGGCCACCGCCTTCGCGCTGGCCAAGCGTCTGCGCAAGGTGCCGGTGCGCGCCGGTGTATGCGATGGCTTCATCGGCAATCGCATCCTGGCGGTGTATCGCCAGGCCGCCGACACCCTGATGGAAGATGGCGCCTCGCCCTATGAGATCGACCAAGCCGTGCGTGACTTCGGTTTTGCCATGGGCCCCTATCAGGTGGTGGACCTGGCCGGTGGCGACATCGGCTGGGCCACCCGCAAACGCCGCGCCGCTACGCGCGACCCGCGTGCGCGCTATGTGCACATTGCCGACCGCCTGTGCGAGCGCGGCTGGTTCGGGCAGAAGAGCGGGCGCGGCTTCTATCGCTATCCCGATGGCCCGCGCAGCGGCACGCCCGATCCGGAGGTGCTGGCCCTGATCGACGAGGAACGCGCGCGCGCCGGTATCACGCCGCGCAGCTTCAGCCAGGAGGATATACAGCGCCGTTACCTGGCTGCGATGATCAACGAAGGCGCCAACGTCGTCCACCAGCGCATCGCATTGCGTCCCCTGGATGTGGATGTGACCTTCCTCTACGGCTATGGCTTTCCGCGTCATCGCGGTGGACCGATGAAATACGCCGACATGATCGGCCTGCCTGAGGTGCTGGCCGACATACGCGCCTTCGCCGCCGAGGATGCGCTGTTCTGGACACCTTCGCCGCTCTTGCTGGAGCTGGTCGAGCGCGGCGCCAATTTCGATTCGCTGAACCAGGCCGACTGAGCGTTTGACCGGTATCGCGGGGACCGCACTCATCACTGGTCCCCGCCTTGAACACATCCTTCCAGGAGAACTCCATGATGCGGGAAGCCGTCATCGTATCCACTGCGCGTACCCCCTTGACCAAGGCCCATCGCGGCGAATTCAACATCACGCCGGGCCCCACCCTGGCCGCCTTCGCGGTGCGCGCGGCGGTCGAGCGGGCGCGCATCGATCCGGGCCAGATCGAAGATGCCATCCTCGGCTGCGGCTATCCCGAAGGCACGACCGGTCGCAACATCGCGCGCCAGACCATCGTGCGCGCAGGGCTGCCCATCAGCATTGCCGGCACCACCGTCAACCGCTTTTGCGCCTCCGGCCTGCAAGCCATCGCCATGGCGGCCGGGCGCATCGTGGTCGATGGCGCCGAGGCGATGATCGCAGGCGGTGTGGAAAGCATCTCGCAAACCCGCAGCCGCAGCGCCACCGACAGTGGCGACACCGGCATGGATCCGTGGATCGTCGAGCACAAGCCCGACCTCTACCTGCCCATGATCGAGACCGCCGACATCGTGGCCGCGCGCTATGGCATCTCGCGCGAGGACCAGGACCGCTTCTCCGAAGCCAGCCAGCGCAAGACCGCCGAGGCCCAGGAGGCCGGGCGCTACCGCGACGAGATCGTCGCCTGCACCACCACCATGCAAGTCACCGACAAGGCCAGCGGCCAGACCAGCCTGCGCGAAGTGACGGTGGACACCGACAACTGCAACCGGCCCGGCACCACCTTCGAGGCGCTCTCCAAGCTGGTGCCGGTCATGGGTGTGGACAAGTTCATCACCGCCGGCAATTCCTCGCAGCTCTCCGATGGCGCCTCGGCCTGCGTGATGATGGAAGCGCGCGCTGCCGAACGGGCTGGCCTGCCGGTGCTGGGCGCCTTCCGCGGACTGGCCGTGGCCGGATGCGAACCGGATGAAATGGGCATCGGCCCGGTGCTGGCGGTACCGCGCCTGTTGCAGCGTCACGGGCTGCGCATGGACGACATCGGCCTGTGGGAACTCAACGAAGCCTTTGCCTCGCAAGCCCTGTATTGCCAGCGCCGCCTGGGCATTCCCGATGAACGGCTCAACGTCAACGGTGGCGCCATTGCCATCGGCCATCCCTTCGGCATGACCGGTGCGCGCCTGGCCGGACACGTGCTCATCGAAGGCCGGCGGCGCGGCGCGCGCTATGCCGTGGTCACCATGTGCATCGCTGGCGGCATGGGCGCGGCCGCCCTGTTTGAAATCTATTGAAGCGAACCCACGCCTCACCGCATCCCAAGGAGACTGGAATGGATCTGAATTTCACCCCGGCCGAAGAAGCCTTCCGCGACAGCGTGCGCGCCTTCCTCGCCGAGAAGCTGCCCGCGACCCTGTCCGAGAAGGTGGCCAGCGGCAAGCACCTGAGCCGCGACGACATGGCGCAGTGGCACGCCATCCTCAATGAGCGCGGCTGGCTGGCCAACCACTGGCCCAAGGAATATGGCGGCACCGGCTGGAGCGTGATCGAGCGCTTCATCTTCGAACACGAATGCTGCCTGGCCCATGCCCCGCGCGTGGTTCCCTTTGGCGTGAACATGCTGGGGCCGGTGCTGATCAAGTACGGCAATGAAGCGCAGAAACGTTACTGGCTGCCGCGCATCCTCAACGGCGAGGACTGGTGGTGCCAAGGCTATTCGGAACCGGGCGCGGGCTCGGACCTGGCCGCCGTGAAGACCCATGCCGTGCGCCAGGGCGAGCATTACATCGTCAATGGCCAGAAGACCTGGACCACGCTGGGCCACTATGCCAACATGATCTTCTGCCTGGTACGCACCAACCGCGAGAGCAAGAAACAAGAGGGCATCAGCTTCCTCCTGATCGACATGAACGCCCCCGGCGTCGAGGTACGCCCCATTATCACGCTCGATGGCGAGCACGAAGTCAACGAGGTCTTCTTCACCGATGTACGCGTGCCGGTGCACAACCTGGTCGGCGAGGAAGACCGAGGCTGGAGCTGCGCCAAGTACCTGCTGACCTATGAGCGCACCAACATCGCCGGTATCGGGTTCTCGGTGGCCGCGCTGCAACGCCTGAAAAAGATCGCGGCCACGCAATACAGCCGTGGCCGCCCGCTGGCTGAAGACCCGTTGTTTGCCGCGCGCATGGCACGGGTGGAAATCGACCTGGAAAACATGAAGACCACCAACTTGCGCGTGATCTCGGCCGTGGCCGGAGGCGGCGCGCCCGGTGCGGAAAGCTCCATGCTCAAGATCCGTGGCACCGAGATCCGCCAGGAAATCACGGCACTCACGCGCCGCGCCATGGGTCCATATGCCCGCCCCTACCAATGGCAGGCGCTCGACCCAGGCTACGAGGGGCACACGCTCGGCCCGCAAGCCGCTGCCGGGGCAGCCGCGCATTACTTCAACAATCGCAAGCTGTCGATCTTCGGCGGCTCCAATGAAATCCAGAAGAACATCATCTCCAAGATGATCCTTGGCCTGTGAGGAAACGTCCATGAATTTCGAGCACACCGAAGAACGCCGGATGCTGGCCGACAGCCTGCGCCGCCTCATTACCGAACAATATGGTTTTGAAGCGCGCAAGCAGCTGCTGCAATCCGCACCCGGCATGAGCCGCGACATGTGGCGTCAGTTGGCGGAAATGGGCGTGATCGGCGCCCTCTTGCGCGAAGAAGACGGCGGCTACGGCGGTGCCGGTTTCGACATCGCCGTGGTCTTTGAAGAAATCGGCCGGGGCCTGCTGCTGGAGCCGTTGCTGGGCAGTGCGATTCTGGTAGGTGAAGCCATCGCCGTCGCCGGCACGCCCGCCCAGAAAGCGCTGCTGGAACAGATCATCGCCGGCCAGACCCTGGCAGCGCTGGCCCATGAGGAAGCTGACAGCCACTATGCGCCAACGCACGTCTCCACCCGCGCCACGCAAGAGGGCGATGGCCGCTGGCGTCTACAGGGGCACAAGGCCGTCGTGGTGCAGGCCGAATCGGCGGACCTGTTCCTGGTCTCGGCGCGCAGCAGTGGCGAGATCGATGAAGACGACGGCATCTCGCTGTTCCTGATGCCGGCCAATACGCCTGGCCTGCAACTGCAAGGCAGCGACACCATTGATGGTGGCCGCGTGGCCGACTTGCTGTTGCAGGATGTGCTGCTACCCGCCGAGGCGCTACTGGGACAGGCGGGTACCAGCGCTGCCCTGCTCGAACGCATCCTCGGACGCGGCGTGCTGGCCCTGTGCGCCGAAGCACTGGGCGCGATGGAAGTGGCCAAGCAAGCCACGCTGGATTACCTGCGCACGCGCAAGCAGTTCGGCCTGCCCATTGGCAGCTTCCAGGCCCTGCAACACCGCATGGCCGACCTGCTGCTGGAAGTGGAACAGGCGCGCTCGGCCGTCATCAACGCGGCGGCCGCGCTGGAGGCCGACCGGCTCACCCGCGAGCGGGCACTGTCGGCGGCCAAGTTCAGCATCGGCCGCATCGGTACGCTGGTGGCCGAAGAATCCATCCAGCTGCATGGCGGCATCGGCATGACCTGGGAACTGCCGCTGTCGCACTACGCCAAGCGGCTGGTGATGATCGACCATCAGCTCGGCGACGAAGACCACCACCTGCAACGCTATATCGCGCTGGGCCGCGAAGCCCTGGCATGAGTACCGTGCTGTGCGAGCAGCGCGGCGCGGTGCGCGTGCTCGTCAACCATGATCCAGCGACCCGCAACGCGCTCAATGCCGACCTGTATGCAGCGCTGACTGCTGCGCTGGATGAGGCCCAGGCCGATCCCCAGGTGGCCACCATCGTGCTGACCGGCGCCGATGGTTTCTTCTGCTCGGGCGGCGACCTGCGCCTGCTGGCCCAGCGCCGCAGCATGGCGCCCCAGCAACGGCGTGCGCGGCTGGAAGGTCTGCACGACCTGATCCGCCACATCGGCCGCTGCAGCAAGCCGGTGATCGCCGCCGTGGAAGGTGGTGCGGCTGGCGCCGGGCTGTCGCTGGCACTGGCCTGCGATCTGCTGGTGACCACGCGCCAAGCGCAGTTCTCGGTGGCCTACGTCAAGGTCGGGCTCACGCCCGATGGGGGGGTGACGGCTTTCCTCGCGCAATGTCTATCGCGCCAGATGCTGACCCAGTTATGCCTGTCAGGCGAGCGTTTCAATGGCGAACGTCTGCACGCCATGGGTGCCGTCAACCGGCTGGTCGAGTCGGGACAGGCGCTGGAGGCCGCCGTGCAACTGGCCGCCACCTTGGCCGAGGGCCCAGCCCAGGCCATGGCCGGCATCAAGCATCTGTGCCAGCATACCTATGGCGCCACGCTGGAAGAACAACTGGAGCTGGAAGCGCAACACATGGTGCTGGCGCAGGGGGAAGACGAGGCTGCCGAAGGCATCCATGCCTTCCTGGAAAAACGACCCGCCGATTTCCAACGACTGCGGCAGGCGGCAGCGCCCCAAAAATAATCAGTACCAGGATGCCCCGCAAGAACACAGCGCGGCAGGCATCCTGTCCAATGAGGAGACTTCATGACTGAACAGACTGTTGCCCTGCCCTTGTCCGGGGTGCGCGTACTTGACCTCTCGCGCGTGTTGGCCGGCCCCTGGTGCGCCATGGTCCTGGGCGACCTGGGTGCCGAAGTGATCAAGATCGAGCATCCCGAACGCGGCGACGATACGCGCGACTGGGGTACCCGCATCGGTTCTACCGAGACCGCGTATTTCAACAGCGTGAACCGCAACAAGCGCTCCATCGGCGTGGACCTGCAGACCGCAGAAGGCCAGGACATCGTGCGCCAGCTGGCCCGCAAGAGCGACGTGGTGATCCAGAATTTCAAGTTTGGCGGGATGCACAAGTTCGGTCTGGATTACGAGAGCCTGCGCCGCGACAATCCCGGCCTGGTGTATTGCTCCATCACCGGTTACGACAGCAGCGGCCCGGAAGCCGCGCGGCCCGGCTATGACTTGGTGATCCAGGGCGAGTCCGGCCTGATGTCGCTCAACGGCGAGGCCAGCCAGCCGCCGCTGAAGCTGGGGGTAGCGGCAGTGGACCTGTTCACCGGCATGTATTGCGCCCAGGCCGTGCTGGCCGCGCTGTACCAGCGCCAGCAGGCCGGCCAGGGCCGCCACGTGGAGATGGCCCTGTTCGATTGCGGCGTCATGCTCACTTCCTATTACGGCCTGGAAGCACTGATCCTGGGCGATGATCCGCCGCGCTATGGCAATGCCCATCCGTCCATCATCCCCTATGGCGTGTTCGATGCGGCTGATGGCCGGCTGGTCATCACCGTGGGCACCAACAGCCAGTACCAGCGCTTCTGCCACAGCGTGATCGAACGCCCCGACCTGGCCGAGGATGCGCGCTTCAAGACCAATGTCAGTCGTGGCCAGCATCGTGACGTGCTGGTCCCGGAAATCAAGCGCGAACTCAAGGCCCGCAAGCGCGCCGACCTGCTGGCCAAGCTGCACCAGGCTGGCATTCCCTGCGGCGAAGTGCTGGGCCTGCATGAAGCGCTGACCAGCCCGCGCGCCACCGCCGCCGGCCTGGTCAGTACCCATCCGCACCCGGAAGCGGGCAGCGTGCAAGTGCTGGCGACGCCCTATCGCTTCGACGGCCAACGCTTGCCCGTGCGCAAGGCGCCGCCTGCGCTGGGTGAAGGGACGGGGGAAGTACTGCAGTCCTTGCTGGGAATGGAAGACGCGCAGATTGCCGCGCTACGCCAGCGCGGCGTGCTGTAGACAGCGCAATGTCATCACCCGCAAGCCGCTGTGCCGGCGGCTTGCGGGCCGAATCACTTCAGTTGGAAAAAGCCGCCAGCCCGGTGATGGCGCGGCCGAGGATGAGCGCGTGCACATCGTGCGTGCCCTCGTAGGTGTTGACCACTTCCAGGTTCACCAGATGGCGCGCCACGCCGAACTCGTCGGAGATGCCGTTGCCGCCCATCATGTCGCGCGCCATGCGGGCGATGTCCAATGCCTTGCCGCAGCTGTTGCGCTTCATGATCGAGGTCTGCTCGATGGCGGCATAACCCTCGTCCTTCAAACGGCCCAGACGCAGACAACCTTGCAGGCCCAGCGAGATCTCGGTAAGCATGTCGGCCAGCTTTTTCTGCACCAGCTGGTTGGCCGCCAGCGGACGGCCGAACTGCTGGCGCTCCATGGTGTAGCGACGGGCGCGCTGGTAGCAGTCCTCGGCCGCGCCCAGCGCGCCCCAGGCGATACCAAAGCGGGCGCTGTTGAGGCAGGTGAAGGGGCCTTTCAATCCGCGCACGTCGGGGAAGGCGTTCTCTTCTGGACAGAAGACGTTGTCCATCACGATTTCACCCGTGATGGAGGAACGCAAGCCGACCTTGCCATGAATGGCCGGTGCCGACAGACCCTTGGCGCCCTTGTCGAGGATGAAGCCGCGGATGTCGCCCGCCTCATCCTTGGCCCACACCACGAAGACATCCGCCACCGGGCTGTTGGTGATCCACATCTTGCTGCCGGTGAGACTGTAGCCGCCGGCCACCTTGCGCGCGCGCGTGATCATGCTGCCGGGGTCGGAACCATGGTTGGGTTCGGTCAGGCCAAAGCAGCCTATCCATTCGCCACTGGCCAGCTTGGGCAAGTATTTCTGCTTTTGCGCTTGGCTGCCGAAGACGTTGATGGGCGTCATCACCAG
The DNA here is from genome assembly GCF_000333555.1 of Herbaspirillum sp. B65. Lineage (NCBI taxonomy): Bacteria > Pseudomonadati > Pseudomonadota > Betaproteobacteria > Burkholderiales > Oxalobacteraceae > Herbaspirillum > Herbaspirillum sp. B65. Next base: position 21,938 of record NZ_BADI01001061.1, read on the forward strand.
CGAGGATTGCACGCTCATCATGGAGCGATAGCCGGAATCGACACGCTCCACTTCGCGGGCGATCAGTCCATAGCAGACATAGTTCAAGCCGGCGCCGCCGTACTGCTCGTCGATGGTCGCCCCCAACAGGCCCAGCTCACCCATCTCGCGGAAGATGCTCACGTCCATCTGCTCGTGGCGGAAGGCTTCCAGCACGCGCGGTGCCAGGCGATCCTGGCAATAGGCTTGGGCGGCATCGCGCACCTGGCGCTCGTCGTCGCTCAGTTGCTGCTCCAGCATCAGGGGATCGGCGTAATCGAAGCAATGTCGTTGCGGTGTTGCGCTCATGGGGGCCTCTTCTAGGGTCAAGGGGCGCGGCAGAAGCCCTGTCCTGCGGACAGCGAGACTGCAGCGGCGATGGGCAAAAATATACGTTCCGAGCTTCCCTGGCGCAAACGAATTGTTTGCATCACCATGTGCGGTTGACGCACTCCGGTTCCGCTTGTCGAGACAGGTGAAACGGCCTCGTTCAGCCCAGGCCGCTGGGCAGCCGGTAAGCCTTGGCCTGCTGTTCCAGCCACTCCTGGAACAGCCGCAGCAAGGGCCGCTCGGAGGTGCGCTCGGGATAGATCAGGTAGTAGGAGTATGGACTCAGGTAATCATGCTCGACGGCCACCACCAGCAGGCCGCGCCGCAATTCATCCTCGATCAGGAAGCGCGGGATCAGCGCCACGCCCATGCCCACGATGGCGGCCTGGGTCAGCATGGAAAACAGTTCCAATTGCGTGCCCACCAGATCGTTCTGCACCTGCATCCCGAAAGAGGCGAACCACTGCCGCCACACATAGGGCCGGGTACTCTGCTGCAGCAGCGGATAGGTCAGCAGCTCGCGGGGCGTCAAACGGCATTGGCGACCAATGAGCTCAGGGCTGGCCACGGCTACCATGCTCTCGCGCATGAGGAACACCCCCTCGGTACCAGGCCAGCTGGCTTGGCCGGCGTAGAGGGTGGCATCGAGATTAGTCTCTTCGAACAGGAAGGGCCGGGTGCGCGGGCGCAGGTTGACGGTGACGCCGGGATGCGCCTCCAGGAACGAACGCAGGCGCGGCAGCAGCCACTTGGTGGCAAAGGTCGGCATCACGCCCAGCTCCAGGGTATCGCCATGGCCATCGCGCGACATCAAATGCAGCGCATCGCGCTCGATCTCATCGAGACGCTGCCCGACCTGATGGCTGTAGCTCACGCCGGCCTCGGTCAGGCGCACGCCGCGCTTGGTGCGGCGAAAAAGTTTGAGGCCGAGGAATTCTTCCAGCGCTGCCACCTGGCGGCACACCGCACTCTGCGTCACGGCCATTTCCTGCGCCGCCTTGGTAAAGCTCTGGTGCCGCGCAGCGGACTCGAAGACCGCCATGGCCTGGGTAGAGGGAATCTTTCGACGCATCGTGCAAAAAAGGCTCTGAAGTGAATTTTATGCACATCTTATTACAGCGATGACCCGTTCCACAGTGGCCATGTGAATAATCTTGTATGACATCACGACCACGATCGATATCAATTAGCGCATTGCCTGCATGATTAATTTCATTGGCCGAAAATCTTTCCGGTCATTAAGATCAAGCCCGATCCAGCCATGCGACCATCGAACAAGCAAGCGCCGGCGGCACAGGGATGCCGTTGACAACAAGAGAGACAGGATGGGCAGGAAGCCTAGGCTTCGTGACGGCATGACAGCATGACATCACCAGCACTTCATTGCTCCCGCGACCACGTCCCCCCGGGCCGGTCGCTCTTGACGCCCGCACGCCAAACGGGCAGCCTCGCTTGGACCGCATCGACCGGATCCGACACTGAAAACGATATAAATCGAATGCGAGGAAGACATGATCTGGTTCTACAACCTCAACATCGCCAAGAAACTGGCCTTGTCCTTTGCCGTGGTGATCGCGCTGACCCTGTTGCAGGGCCTGTTCGCCATCAAGGAACTCAAGCAGGTCAACAAGGCGTCCGGCGAAATCGTCAGCAAGTGGATGCCCACCATGGATGCCGCGCGCGAACTGCAGGGCTCGCTGCCGCCGCTGCGCTTGAATGAACTGGAACTGGTCACCGCCGTCACGCCCCAGGAGCGCAGCGCCGCCAACCAGGCCATCAAGGCCAGGCTCGATGCGCTGGCCAAACAGCGTGCCGTGTTCGAGCAGCGCATGTCGGAACCGGAAGAAAAAGAGCAATACGCCCAGTTCGGCAAGAACCTGGCGGCCTACATCAAGGTCGATGAGCAACTGGCCGAAATGGCGGCCAACCAGCAATACGATGAGACGCGCGCGCTCTTCAAGGGTGAGTCGGCCAAGCTCTATGCCGCCATGGTGGCCAATCTGAACGCCATCGTAAAGATCAACACCAGCGGCAGTGCCCAGGCCGATGCAGAAGCCTCGGGCGTGTTCCGCGGTGCGCAGCGCTGGATCGTCGGCCTGCTGGCGGCCACGGTCGCCATCGGTTCGCTGCTGGCCTTCATGGTGGCAGCCAATGTCTCGCGCCCACTCAAGGAGGCGGTAGAGATCGCCCAGCGCGTGGCCCGGGGCGACCTCACCCTGCGCATCCGCCCGGCCGGCCGTGACGAAACCGGACGCTTGATGGAAGCCCTGCGCGCCATGAACGACAGCCTGCGCGACATCGTCAGCGAAGTACGCCAGGGTACCGACACCATCGCCACCGCCTCCAACGAAATCGCCCGCGGCAACCTGGACCTGTCCAACCGCACCGAACAGCAAGCCGGCTCGCTGGAAGAAACCGCCTCGGCCATGGAACAGTTGACCTCCACCGTCACCCAGAACGCCGACAACGCGCGCCAGGCCAACCAACTGGCGGCCACCGCCTCGGACATCGCCAGCCAAGGAGGTGACGTGGTGGGCCAGGTGGTACAGACCATGGAAGGCATCACCGAAAGTTCGCGCCGCATTGCCGACATCATCAGCGTGATCGACGGCATCGCCTTCCAGACCAATATCCTGGCCCTGAACGCCGCAGTGGAAGCGGCCCGCGCCGGCGAACAGGGACGCGGCTTTGCCGTGGTGGCCTCCGAAGTGCGCTCGCTGGCGCAGCGCTCGGCGGGTGCGGCCAAGGAGATCAAGGAATTGATCGATGATTCGGTACAGAAGGTCAGCGCCGGCAGCGAACTGGTGGAACGGGCCGGCAGCACCATGACCGACGTCGTGGCCAGCGTGCGCCGCGTGACCGACGTGGTGGCCGAGATCAGCGCCGCCACCCAGGAACAGAGTGGCGGCATCCACGAAGTCAACCTGGCCATCACCCAGATGGATGAAACCACGCAGCAGAATGCGGCACTGGTGGAACAAGCCGCTGCCGCAGCCGATTCGCTCAAGGGACAGGCGGGCAACCTGGCGGCGGTGGTGGGCAAGTTCAAGCTGGAGTAAGGCGAGCTCCACGGCAGCAGGAGATGACGCAAAGTCTCACCTGCTGCATCTCAAGTTGCTTTATCGCCCTTCATATGAAGTCAGCAGCTTGATCCCCAGGGCGATCATCACGCCTCCTGCGACCCGATCAAACCATGCTTTTCCGCGCAGATAGACATTGCTCGCCTTGGGTGACGAAAGAACCAGTGCGACAAGTGCATACCAGCTCGCTTCGATCAGGAAAACCAGCAATGCGATGATGACTTTCAAGCCCACGCTGCTATCCGATGGAAGAAATGCTGCAAAGACACTGGCATAGACAATCGCTGTCTTTGGATTGCTGAGTTGCGTGGCCAGGCCCAGGAACAGAAACCTTGCAGAGATCGTCGCTGAAGCCCCAGGCAGATCCATCTCCGCCACAAGAGGGGTGCGCGCACCGCGCCAGATGCGCCAGCCCAGGTAAGCCAGATAGAGACCGCCGCCCACTTTCAACAGCAGATATAGCGACGGCACGGCCAGCAGGAGCCCATGCAGCCCCAGCAAGGACGCCGTGGCAAAAATCAGGCCGCCCAAGCCCATCCCCAAGGCTGCCAGCAAGCCGTTGAATCGCCCCATGCTGGCCGAGGTACGGGCCACCATCACGAAGCTGGGACCAGGGCTTGCGGCGCCTGCTGCAAGTGCGGTTGCAATGCCAATCAATGCGGGAAGATGCTGCATGGCTGAACTCCTTTATCTTGATTGCCAACGTTGAGGACAAAAGGGATTTCACTCGCGCCGATCCCAAGGTCATTCAACTCGCGTGGCCCCATGCCATGCATTTCCCCCGCTGCGCCTCGCGCTGAACTTCCATGATCCCCGGTCACGCGCGCGAGGATATGCCTGAACCTGTCCCACATGATGTTCTCCCTGGCTCCACTCGAATGGGAGCCATCATCGGGCATTCCTGCTTATTGGTAAAATTGAGTTTCATGAACCCAACTATCAGGAAATCTGATGAGAGAACTGAGCCTGGACCAGTTGCGCACACTGGTGAGCATCGTCGACCTGGGGACATTTTCTGCCGCAGCCAACGCGCTGCACCTGGCGCAGCCTACGATTAGCCTGCATGTGAGCGAGCTGGAAGCACGCATCGGCGCGCCCTTGCTCATGCGTGGCAGTCGCCGGGCCCAGCCGACGGCGCTCGGAACGATACTGATAGAACGCGCCAGACGCCTGTTGCGCGATGTCGACGACATGCTCGATGTCGCCCAGAAACATGTGGAGGGCAAGGTCGGCCGCGTGCGCCTGGGCACCTCCACCGGCGTGGTGGTGCACCTGCTGCCCCGCGTGTTGAAGAAGCTGGAGAGCGCGTTTCCGGGAATCGACGTCGAAGTCAACATCCTGGGCTCGGTAGAAACCATGGACCGGCTGCAACAAGGCACGCTCGACATCGGCCTGGTCTCCACCCCCATCCAGAAGACCAAGGAAATACGGATTACCCACTGGCGTAGCGACAAGATGATGGCTTATCTGCCGGCCTCCTGGGATTGCCCCGCCACGATAAGACCGGCTTGGCTGGCGGACAAGCCGATGATCTTCAACGATGCGACCACCCAGATGTACCGCCTCACGATGGAATGGTTTGCCGCCGCCGGAGAAAACCCCCGCGCCCGGATCGAATTGAACTACACGGAAGCCATGAAAAGCCTGGTATCGGCCGGCTATGGGGCAGCCGTACTGCCGCTGGAACAAGCTTTGGCGGCCGAGCTGGGCCGGCACAAGGACATCAGGATCGTGCCGCTCTCCCCCGTCCTGCGGCGCCACGTAGGCGTCGCTCATCGTGCGCTGGCCACCTTGGATCAGGCCACGGCCAACGTTTTAGAGACGATTCGGCAGTTTGATCAAACCTGAACCTGTGCAGGCGACAGCGACACCTTAAACCACGCTTAATGCTGGATTTATCCGGCATTAAGCACAGCTTGATGCCAATCTCCTATAGTCAGGGCTCCGTACAGCGCAATCTTCAGGAGTTCAGCATGAATCTGGCATCCCTGCCCACCCCCGCCGCCTTGATCGACATCCCCCGCATGGAGCACAACATCGCCCGTATGCAGCAGCGCATGGATGCGCTGGGCGTGCGCTTCCGTCCGCACGTCAAGACCACCAAGTGTCGTGAAGTGGTGCAGGCTCAATTGCAGGCCGGTGCGCGCGGCATCACCGTCTCCACCTTGAAGGAGGCCCAACAGTTCTTCGCCGAAGGCATCACCGATATCGTCTATGCAGTGGGCATGGCGCCCACCAAGCTGGGTCAGGCGTTGGCCCTGCGCCGCCAGGGTTGCGCGCTGAAGATCGTGGCCGATAGCGTGGCCTGCGCCGAGGCCATCGTGCGCTTCGGGCAGGAGCACGATGCATGCTTCGAAGTCTGGATCGAGATCGATGTCGATGGCCACCGCTCCGGCATCGCCCCCGAGGACGCCACCCTGCTTTCCGTGGGCAGCATCCTGCACGAAGGCGGCATGAAGTTGGGCGGCGTGATCGCCCATGCCGGCTCCAGCTATGACTATGACAACGATGCCGACCTGGTGCGCGTGGCCGAACAGGAACGCGCCGGCTGCGTCCACGCAGCCGAGCAGTTGCGGGCCGCCGGTCTGCCCTGCGAGGTGGTCAGCATCGGCTCCACGCCCACCGCGCTGCGCGCCCAACAGTTGCAGGGCATCACCGAAGTGCGCGCCGGGGTCTATGCCATGTTCGATCTGGTGATGCACAACGTGGGGGTGAACACCCTGGACGACATCGCCCTGAGCGTGCTGACCACGGTGATCGGCCATCAACAGGAAAAAGGCTGGGCCATTGTCGATGCCGGATGGATGGCCATGAGCCGCGACCGCGGCACCCAGGGCCGCAAGCATGACTTCGGTTACGGTCAGGTCTGCACCGAGGATGGCCGGGTGCTGGAAGGCTATCTGATGAGCGGCGCCAACCAGGAACACGGCATCCTGTCACGCCAAGGTGAGGCCGACCGCGACATCGCGGCGCGCCTGCCCATCGGCACCCGCCTGCGCATCCTGCCCAACCACGCCTGCGCCACCGGGGCGCAGTACCCGGAATATCACGCCATCGCCGGCGATGGCAGCATCGCCATCTGGCCGCGCTTCAACGGCTGGTGAGATCGCTGCTGAAATACGACTGCGCCAGCGCCACCCAGTAACGCACGCCTTCTTCGATGATGTCATCGTTGAAGTCGTAGTGCGGGTGGTGCAGCGAGTGCGAGGGGCGATCGGCTGGGGCATTGCCGATCAAGACATAGGTGCCGGGCCGCTCCTCCAGCATGAAGCCGAAATCTTCCGAAGTCATGTTGGCCGGGATACCGGTACGAATGCGCGCATCGCCAAAGGTCCGGCGGATGACACGCTCGCAGAAGTCGGTCTCGGCAGGGGTATTGATGGTGGCCGGGTAGTACTGGAAGAACTCCACCTCGACCTGGGCGCCATAGGCCTCGGCCAGTGCCTGGCACATGCGGCGGATATCTTCCTGCAGCTTCTGTTGCAGCGTGGAGGAGAGCGTGCGGATGGTGCCGCGCAACTCGGCCCGGTCGGGAATGACGTTGTCGGTATCGCCGGCATGGAACATGCACACCGAAATCACCGCCGGATCGACCGGATCCTTGTGGCGCGCGGCGATGGTCTGGCACTGCAAGACCATGGAGCAAGCCAGCGGGATTGGGTCCAGTCCCAGGTGCGGCTGGGCCGCGTGGGCGCCCTTGCCGGTGATGGTGATCTTCAGGCGCGAACCGGCCGCCATGATGGGGCCGGTGCGCAAGCCGAACTGCCCGGCCGGCAGGCCCGGCCAGTTGTGCATCCCGAAGACGGCCTCGGTGGGGAATTGCGTGAAGAGGCCATCGTCGATCATCTTGCGCGCCCCGGCCCCACCCTCTTCCCCCGGCTGGAACACGAAGTGCACGCTGCCCGGCAGTTGCGGCATCTGCTTCAACACCCGCGCCGCGCCCAGCAGCATGACGGTATGACCGTCATGGCCGCAGGCGTGCATGATGCCGTGGCTACAGGAAGCATGAGCGAACTCATTGGCTTCATGGATGGGCAAGGCATCCAGGTCGGCCCGCAATACGATGCCGCGCTGCGGATCGGCGCCCGGCAGGCTGGCCACCACCCCAGTGCCGCCCAGGCCGCGCGTGATCGCATAGCCCAGCGCCTGCAATTCCTTGACCACTACCTCGGCGGTGCGGTGTTCCTCGAAGCGCAGTTCGGGATGCGCATGAAGGTCGCGGCGCAAGCTGGCCCAGTGGGCGCGGTGGCTACCCACGCTAGCCGCGTCGTGTTGAATCTCCATCTGTTCTGGTGTCATGTGCTGGCCCTCGGGCGGTTCAGGCGTAATAGCCCAGTATCGATTTGACTTCCATGTATTCTTCCATGCCCTCCACGCCATACTCGCGGCCGTTGCCGGACTGCTTGTAGCCGCCGAAGGGAGCCTGCGGATCCCAGGCCGGATAGTTCAGGTGAACCTGGCCGGATTGGATGCGGGCCGCCACGGCGCGTACCTGGTCCTTGTCCGTACCTTGTACGTGCGCACCCAGGCCATAGACGGTGTCGTTGGCGATGGCGATGGCTTCTTCCACGCTGTCATAGGGCAGGATGGCCAGCACCGGACCGAAGATTTCTTCCTGGGCGATCACCATGTCGGTGTGTACGTCCGAGAAAATCGTGGGGCGCGCATAGTAACCTTGTTCCAACCCTTGCGGTCGTCCGGGGCCACCGGCCAGCAGCCGCGCGCCATCCTTCATACCGGCCTCGATCATCTGCTGCACCCGCAGGAATTGCGCGCGGTTGGCCAGCGGGCCATGGGTGGTGGCTGCATCGCGCGGATCGCCGACCTTCATCTGCGCCAGCGCCTCCAGCGCCAGTTCATGCACCTGCGGCAGCAGCGCACGCGGCACGATCAAGCGGGTGGGCGCGCTGCAGGACTGGCCCATGTTGCGGAAGGCCGCCGCCACACCGGGAGGAATGGCACGCGCCAGATCCGCATCGGGCAACACCAGGTTGGGCGACTTGCCACCCAGCTCCTGGGCCACGCGCTTGACGGTGGTGGCCGCCGCCTGCGCCACCAGCACGCCGGCGCGGGTGGAGCCGGTGATGGAGACCATATCCACCTCGGGATGCGAGGACATGGCTGCACCGACTTCGGCGCCATTGCCATTGACCAGGTTGAACACGCCCGCCGGGATGCCGGCGTCATGCACGATCTCGGCAAACAGCAGCGCCGACAGCGGCGAGAGTTCGCTGGGCTTCAAGAGCACCGTGCAGCCAGCGGCCAGGGCCGGGCCGACCTTGGCGGTGATCTGGTAGATCGGCCAGTTCCAGGGCGTGATCAAGGCACATACGCCGATGGGCTCGCGCACGATGGCAGTGGTGCCGCGCGGGCGGATGAAGGGGTAGTCGGCCAGGTTGTCGCGCGCCACGCGCAGGTGTTCGGCCGCCAGCGGCACGTGCGCAGTCCGGGCGTAGCTGATGGGCGCGCCCATCTCCAGAGTCAGGGCCTGGGCGAACAGCTCGCTGCGTTCCAGCAGCAGCGCATGAACCCGGCCCAGGAAGGCGGCACGCGTCCACGGCGACGTCGCGGCCCAGTCGGGCAGCGCCCGACGTGCCGCCTGCACGGCACGATCCACATCGGCCGCATTGCCCAAGGCGATCTCGCAGACCGCAGCTTCGGTCGCCGGGGAGATCACGGCGGCGCGCTCGTTGCCCTGCGGCGGCACCCATTGACCGTTGATGTAGAAATGGTCCAGGCGACCGGTCGCGGTCAGGTGGGCCAGGGGAGAAAGAGAAGTCGTCATGTCACAAGATCCTTGAGTCGTTGTCCGTGATGGGGTGGGCAGTGGGCCGAGGGTGCTGCGTGCCAGCCCTGTTCAAAGCAGGGCGGTGGCTTCCACCTCGATCTGCAGGCCGAAGTGCAGTGCCGGCACCGGCACCACCGCGCGCGCCGGCTTGGCGGCACCCGCCCAGCGTGCATAGAGTTCGTTGAACAGCGGCCAGTGCGCGACGTCGGTGATATAGATACGCACCTGCAAGAGCTTGCCGATCTCGCTACCGGCCCCCACCAGGGCGGCCTCGACATTGGCCAGCACCTGTAGCGCCTGGGCCTCGAAGGAGGCCTCGGTGAGCTTGCGGCCGCTGGCATCAATGGGCAGTTGGCCGGAGATGAAGACCATGCCATTGCCGCTGGCCACGTGGCTGTAGTGGCCGCCTGGCGTGGCCAGGCCGACCGGGTTGATGGTCACGGGATAGGGCGAAGGGTGGGCGTAGTGGTTCATGAAGTGTACGGGTCAAGGGACTGGCTGTCTGATCGGTCGGATCGGTCTGATGGCCCAGGAGGCCATCACTTTCCTGAGATGGACTGTAGCCAAAGCACCATCATCCATGTTTAATATTCGTTCAATCCACCATTAAGAGGTTTTTAATGCTGCAACTCGACGACATGCAATTGCTGCGCGCGCTGGGCTCGGCTTCTTCGCTGGCCGCAGCGGCCCGTCTGCTGGACCTGACGCCGCCGGCGGTGACGGTGCGACTGCAACGCATCGAGGACCGCATCGGCGTGCGCGTAGCCAACCGCGCCACCCGTGGCATCGCGCTTAC
>NZ_BADI01001060.1:0-1730 GCF_000333555.1 Herbaspirillum sp. B65
CAGGTCACGCCCTTGCAGTTCGCTATCCGGGGGCGGATAGCTGGCATTTTGCACCGATTGCAGGGCCGCCCGATCGATCATGCCGATACCGCTGCCCACCAGCACCCTGGCCTGACTCGGCACACCGTCGCGCAGATGGAAGGCCACCCGCACCCGTCCGCCAAAGTGCAGCGAGGCTGCGGCGGGCGGATAGACCAGCGCCGCCTGCACCGCCGCCCGCACCTTGCCGGCATAGGCGATATTGGGGTCCGGCTTGGCCACCGCAGGCGCGGCCGGCGCCGGTGGCGCGGAAGCGACCGGCGGCGGCACCGGCTGGCTGAAGGCGGTTGGCTGTGCCACCGTCGTCACTGGCCGGTCCTCCAGCGGAGTCGGAGCGGGCGCCACTTTGGGCGCCGTCGGATGCGGGACCGGCTTGCTTACCGTCTTGGGTACGCTCTTGTGCTCGGGCGGCACCACCGGCTTGGGCGGGGCTGCCACGGGGGGCTGCGGCGGCTCAGGCAGCAGGGCCAGTGCGACCGGTTCGGACAGGCTGGAGCGGGCAGGCGGCGTCGCCACCCTGGCCAGCAGCAAGGCGGCTGCGCCCAGCAAGACCAGTTCGATCAGCAGTGCCACGCCCAGCGAGTGCAGGCTCACGCCGGTTCGCAGGCGCGCGGTGGCGACCGTCATGGCGTCACTTTCCGCGTCGCCAGGGACAGCTCGGTGACGCCGCCATTCTTGATCGCATCGATGACCGCCATCACCTGCTGCAGCGAGGTGGCCTGGTTGCCGGCGATGGTCACGGCGGTCTTGCTGTTGTCAGCCTGGCGCAGTTGCGCGGTCAATTGCTCTGGCGTCATGTGATGCTGCTCTACCGTCACCGAGCCATCGTCCTCGATTTCCACCAGCAACTTGGGCGCAGGGATGGTCACCGCAGTGGAGCTGGTCGGCAATTTGGTCAAGTGACCGGAAGCGGGAATCATGCGCAAGGTCAGCATGGCAAAGAACACCAGCAGAAACAGCATGATGTCGATCATCGGGATGATCTCGATGCGGGCTTTCTTGGTTTCCAGGTAACGCATGTCAGGCCCTCGCCGGTTGCGCCCATACCCTGACGGCGGCAGGGGTGCTGCCTGCGGTGCTGGCCTGGGACTGTTCGTGACCCTGTTCATGGCGCTGTTCGTGGCGCTGTTCGTGGCGATTGACCAGCATGATCTTGATGGTCTCCAGTTGATGCAGCACGATGCGCACGCGGGTATGCAAGGCATTGAAGAAAGCCAGCCCGATCATGGCGATGAACAGGCCCGAAGCCGTCGCCACCAGCGCTTCGGCGATGCCACCGGTGACCTGGGAGGCGCCATTTTGTACGTCGCCCAGCACATGGAAGGCATTGAACATGCCGATGATGGTGCCAAACAGACCCAGCAGCGGGGCTAGCGTGACCACGGTATCGAGCAGCCACAGCGAGCGGTCCAGGCCCGGCACCTCGTGCATGATGGCTTCTTCCAGGTGGCCATCCAGGGTGGCGCGATCGACCTGTGCCGGTTCGTGCTGCAAGACCTCGAACAGTCGTGCATGAGGCAACGTGGCCTGGCGGGCGCTCAATGTGATATCGCCCTGCTGCGGACTCAAGCGGATGGCCTCGATGAGTTCATTGCCGCCGCGTTGCATGTTGGCCAGATAGCGGGTGCGTTCGACGATGACCGTCAAGGCCACCAACAACAGCACCAGCATCAGGTAAAGGGTTCCGCCCG
>NZ_BADI01001059.1:0-2226 GCF_000333555.1 Herbaspirillum sp. B65
CCTCCCCGGTTTTTCCCCGTCTGGCGGGATTTGATCTATATCAAGTCCCGTTTTCGTCGCGTTTTCCCATCATTTTCTTGTGCCGGGCCGTGCATTGCATTTGCTGCGTGGAAAAACCTCGGACTTTTCTGGGTAAAATCGAACCCAGTACCAGCATTGCCACCTGACCGGATGACAGGACGCACAGACGTTCGCCCGGCATGGTTCCGGCAACTCCCCTCAATGGTCTTGTCATCTGCCTGCGGCCCGCCATCGGGCTGCGGCGTCGCTCGGTCGCCCGCTCGGGCTGGATCGCATGGACTTTTTTAACCGTTTCATGAGGCTGGTATGTCACACCCCAAGGATTTCCTCATTGATGCGCTGCATTCTCCGGCAGCGCCAACATCGCCGCAGCGCGAAGGGCTGGAGCAATTCCAGGCCTCGCTACTGGCGCGCATGGCTGCCAGCGACAATGAAAGCACGCGCTCGCGCCGCCTGGCAGTGCTCATCGGCAACCAGCATTGCCTCATCCCCCTGGCCCAGGCCAGCGAGATCCTGCCCCTGGACGGCCTGACCCTGACCCCGGTGCCGGCCACCCATGCCTGGTTTCGCGGCCTGCTCAACATCCGCGGCAACCTGGTCGGCCTGGCTGACTTGAGCGGCCTGGCCGGCGCTCCCCTGCAGCCGTGCGGTGCCGGCAGTCATGCGCTGCTGCTGGCGCCCAGCCTGGCACCACAGTGTGGCTTGCTGGTGGCGGCGGTGCTGGGATTGCGCGACATCGAAGAAATGACGCGAATCTCGAAAAAATACGAGGAAGGAATCCACTTACCCGGTGTCAACGGACGTTANTAAGACGGCAGTGGTCAGCAATGGGATGAGCTGGACCTGTCGGCACTGAGCCGGGACAGCAATTTCCTGCAGATCGGCCGCTAGCATCGGCGCGGTCGCGCACAGCGCGTCACACCACAAGATTCTGAAAAAGAGGGATTAGGATTTCCGCCATGGACCCGAGCTTGCCGTACCAGTCGAAAAAAACGCGCCGCCGCGTTTTGGGCGCAAAGCGCGTGGCCGGCGTTGCGGCAAAGCCTCGGGCCAGTGTCACAGCGCCATCCCGCAGCTTGCGCCTGCCCTACCTGTGCCGTTTCTCGCTGCGCACCCAGACGCGCCTGCTGCTGGGCGTGCTGGCGGTGTCGTTGACGGCGCTGTGCCTGTTCATGTGGCTGGGCGCGCGCCTGTACCTGCTGGCGACCTTGCAGACCAATCTGGCCTCCGACCTGGTGATGCATTCGCAGCGCATCGGCAAGGCCGTGCCCAATGCCATCCAGGGCAATCCCCAGGCCTTCGTGCAACTGGCGCAAAGCCGCAACGAATTCAATCGCGGCCTGCTGCTGTTGAGTAGCGGTGGCCTTTATCAGGGCCAAAACATCGGCCCGCCCGATGCCGCCATCAAACCGGTGCTGGAAAACGTCGAGCACATCTGGCGTCGCACCGACCTGGCCGGCGAAACCATCCTCGGCATGGAAAAGGAATTGACCGGCTTCGGTACCACCTTGAAGCGCCTGAACCAGTTGCTGCCGGTGATGCTGGACTTGAGCGAGCAGATCGCCATGCTGCAATCGCAGGGCCACCCCACCACGCGCGAGATGGCCGCGGCCAGCCAACTGGTGATGCTGACCCTGCGCCTGGGGCGCAGCTCCAATGAGTTCCTCACCTCCGAAGGCGTCAACCCGGAAACCGCCTTCATGCTGGGCAAGGACATCACCGCCTTCGGTGACCTGCTCAAGAGCCTGCAGGAGGGCAACGACATGCTACGCCTGCGTCCGGCCAGCGATCCCGATCTGCGCGACAAGCTGCAGGAGCTGAGCCGCGTCTTCGGCGAATACCAGCCGCAGATCGCCGGCATCCTCGGCAACCTGCAGAATTTCATCGCCGCCAAGCGGGCCGAGCAACTGGTCTTTGTCGAGAACGAAACCCTCAAGCGCCACCTCACCGAATTGCAGGACGCCTACCGGGTCGCCCTCAAGGCCCGCTCCTGGACCTTCTGGGCAGTGCTGGCCGCCATGGCCATGGCCTTGCTGAGCGCCATCGGCATCGCCCTGGCGCAACTGCAAAGCAGCCGCAACAACGCCGCCGCTGCCGAAGCCCGGCGCCAGGAAGCCGAACTGCAGCGCCAACTGGCCCAGCAGGAAGAAGAAAAGGCCATGCGCGCCAATCACCAGACCCAGGCCGCCATCCTGCGCCTGATGA
>NZ_BADI01001058.1:0-7416 GCF_000333555.1 Herbaspirillum sp. B65
AGTTTTTGCAGCCCCTGTGCAGCACGTAACGATGTCTCCTCCACCCTCCTCAATGGTGTGGATTAAACCCGGAACCCAGTGTCCGGGTTTTTTTTGTCCATTTTTTTCGCGCTACCGGCGATAAGTTGTTTTTATGGCAACGAAATGCGGTGCAAATGCCGCCAACATGCCGGATCGGCACCACAAATCCCCCGAAACCTTTTGACGCTAAGTCCTTGAAAAGGCTATACTTGCCGGCTTTCCCATGCGCTCGGGAAGATAAAAGGATGAGTCCGCGAAGCGAAGCACCCAGGGTGGCTGGCCATACAGGCTGCCCCGCATGAACGGAACCGCCACGTTGAGCGTTTATACATTGATAGAGAAAGTCAAACATGAAGACCTTTTCCGCTAAAGCCCATGAGGTTCAGCGCGAGTGGTTCGTGATTGACGCGACGGACTTGGTCCTCGGACGTGTTGCCAGCGAAGTGGCACTCCGACTGCGCGGCAAGCACAAACCCGAATTCACTCCGCACGTCGACACCGGTGACTTCATCGTCGTCGTCAACGCAGGCAAGCTGCGCGTGACCGGCACCAAGGCCACTGAAAAGACCTATTTCCGCCACAGCGGTTATCCGGGCGGCATCTACGAAACCAACTTCCTGAAGATGCAACAGCGTTTCCCCGGCCGTGCGCTGGAGAAGGCCGTCAAGGGCATGTTGCCCAAGGGTCCGCTGGGCTACGCCATGATCAAGAAGCTGAAGGTCTATGCAGATGGCAACCATCCGCACTCGGCCCAGCAACCGAAACCCCTCGCCCTCTAAGGAACAGACATGATCGGTAACTACAATTACGGAACCGGCCGTCGCAAGAGTGCAGTGGCGCGTGTTTTCATCAAGGCAGGTTCGGGCAACATCATCGTCAATGGCAAGCCCGCCGCTGAATACTTCTCCCGCGAAACCGGCCTGATGGTGATCCGTCAGCCGCTGGAACTGACCGGCAACGTCGAACGTTTCGACATCAAGGTGAACGTCCACGGTGGCGGCGAATCCGGCCAGGCCGGCGCTGTGCGCCACGGCATCACCCGTGCTCTGATCGACTACGATGCAGGCCTGAAGTCGGCTCTGTCCAACGCAGGCTTCGTCACCCGTGACGCGCGTGAAGTCGAACGTAAGAAGGTTGGCCTGCGCAAGGCACGTCGCGCAAAGCAATTCTCGAAGCGTTAATCGTTTCTTGCATTACCGAAAGCCGTCGGCATACGTGCCGGCGGCTTTTTGCTTTTTTGGGTGCAGACCTGTCCGCTGGGGCAGGGGATGGGTTCGCGCTTGCGGGACGTCTCGTAGTGTGTCGATAATTCCGGCTATTTCGGGAATAACTATCCGCCCAGAAATCAGCGGGAAATATTCTCCTGCTAGAATTGAAAGCTTTCCAGCGTGTATCGCACGCGCGTCAGGCGCTACGGTGCCCCGGCGCATTTCTTCGCCTTTTTTCGCAAGGACCAGACATGATCAAGGTAGGTATCGTTGGCGGAACCGGTTACACCGGCGTCGAATTGCTGCGTATTTTCGCCACCCACCCGCAAGCCCGGGTGCAGGCGGTGACCTCGCGCAAGGAAGACGGGATGCCGGTGGCCGAGATGTATCCTTCCCTGCGTGGCCGCGTGGACGTGGCGTTTTCCTCGCCCGACAAGGCTCAACTGAACGATTGCGACGTGGTCTTCTTCGCCACCCCGCACGGCGTGGCCATGGCCCAGGCGCCGGAATTGGTGGCCGCTGGCGTGAAGGTGATCGACCTGGCCGCCGACTTTCGGATGCAGGACGTGGCGGCCTTCGAGAAGTGGTACAAGCTGCCGCACAGCTGCACCGAGCTGTTGAAGGAGGCTGCCTACGGCCTGCCCGAACTGAACCGTGAAGCCATCCGCAAGGCGCGCGTGGTGGGCAATCCGGGCTGCTATCCGACCACCATGCAACTGGGCTTTGCCCCGCTCTTGAAGGCTGGCGTGATCGATGCCTCGCACTTGATCGCCGACTGCAAGTCGGGTGTCTCCGGTGCCGGCCGCAAGGCTGAACTGAGCCTGCTGTTCTCGGAAGCTTCCGACAACTTCAAGGCCTATGGCGTCTCCGGTCACCGTCACTCGCCCGAAACCATCGAGCGCCTGTCGCACCTGACCAGCGACAAGGTCGGCCTGCTGTTCACCCCGCACCTGGTGCCGATGATCCGCGGTATGCATTCCACGTTGTACGCACGCCTGACCCGCGACATCGACAACGCTGCCCTGCAAGCCCTGTTCGAAGAGGCTTACAAGGATGAGCCCTTCGTCGACGTACTGCCCTTCGGTTCGCACCCTGAAACCCGCACCACGCGCGCCTCCAACATGCTGCGCCTGGCCGTGCATCGTCCCGACAACGGCGACACGGTGGTGGTGCTGGTGGTCCAGGACAACCTGGTCAAGGGCGCCTCCGGCCAGGCCGTGCAATGCATGAACCTGATGTTCGGTCTGGAAGAAACCAGCGGCCTGCAACAGGTCCCGGTCCTGCCGTGAAGTACCGCTTATGGCGTCGGCGCATGAGCATTTCTGCGCCGAAGATGACCATCAAGCGCCATCTCCCGCTGCCGCTGCTGATCCTGCTGTGGGCAGCGGTGGTGGCCGTGGGCGCGGCGGCGGCGGTCTGGACCTACCAGCTCGGCCGCAACAATTTGCCGGGCCTGCAGGGCGATGCCGGTGATGCCAGCGAGCAGATCGAGCAGTTGAGCGAGCAGGTCAAGAAGCTCACCGCTGAAAACGAGCGCTTGCAATCTGCCTCCAACGCGTCGCAAAATGAACTGAAGATCGCCCAGACGGCCCAGGCCACGCTGGCTGGCCAGGTCAAGAACCTGGAGGCGGAAAACAACCGCCAGAAGGAAGACCTGGCCTTCTTCGACAGCCTCCTGCCGACCAACCTGGGTGCGCCGGGCATCACCATCCAGCGCTTCAAGGCCGAACAGGCCGCGCCCAACCAGCTGCGTTATCGCGTGCTGGTGATGCAAGGTGGTGGGGGAACGCAACAATTTGCAGGAAACCTACAGCTTAGTGTCAATATTGTGCAGGGCGGCAAAGGTGTTACCATCAACTTCCCTGAAAGCAATGCCGCCGACCAGGCGCGCTACCGGCTCGCATTCAAGTATTACCAGCGGGTAGAAGGCTTGCTGACTATCCCCGAGGGTGCCACCGTCAAGTCGGTGGCGGTTCGTGTTCTCGACCGCGGCCAGGTACGTGCCCAGCAATCGTTAGATCTGTGAGGTGATCCCATGTTTACACGCAAGACCAAAAGCACGATCGACAGCCTGATCGGCATGTCCACCAACATCACGGGCGATGTCGGTTTCAAGGGCGGCCTGCGCATCGACGGCGCCATCACCGGCAACATCAATGCCGAGGCCGGCCAGCCCAGCGTGCTGGTCATTTCCGAGCACGCCAAGGTAGTCGGTGAGATCCGCGCGGCGCACCTGATCGTCAATGGCGAGATCATCGGCGACGTCCACTCCAGCGAACTGCTGGAACTGCAACCCAAGGCTCGCATTACCGGCAATGTCTTCTACAAGGCGCTGGAGATGCATGGCGGCGCCCTGGTGTCGGGCAAGCTCAGCCATGACCAGCAGATGGAGACGCCGCTGTTGAAACTGGCGGCATCGTCGGAAGCATGAAAATGCGCAAGCGCTTATAATGGCTGAATCGATCTAATGTATTGATCCGCCTCAAGCCCAGCAGGAGTCCGAAATGAATGCCGTAGCCGAACTGCAACAAACCGACATGCCCGCCCCGATCAACTTCAGCGACAGCGCAGCCGCCAAGGTGGCCCAGCTGATCGAGGAAGAAGGCAATCCCGACCTGAAACTGCGCGTGTTCGTGCAGGGTGGTGGTTGCTCGGGTTTCCAGTACGGTTTCACCTTCGATGAAATCGTCAACGAAGACGACACCACCATGAGCAAGAACGGCGTCCAGCTGTTGATCGACTCGATGAGCTACCAGTACCTGGTAGGCGCCGAGATCGACTACAAGGACGACCTGGAAGGTGCGCAATTCGTCATCAAGAACCCGAACGCCACGACCACTTGCGGTTGCGGTTCCTCGTTCTCGGTGTAAGCACCGCCAGACTCCCCGATTGGCGCTGGCTGGCGGGGAGATGAAGAAAAAGGACGCCGCGGCGTCCTTTTTTCATGTCCTGAAACTTCATATCGGTCGCTACCCGCCGTCCAGCGGGCATTTCCGGCGAGGGGCTTGGCGCCCCCGGAAATGCCCTGGCCAGCCTCAAGCCAATTCAGTGAAGGCTTTGGCAGCGGCTGCGATGGTTTCCTCGATGATGGCGTCGCTGTGCTGGGCCGACACGAAACCGGCCTCGAAGGCGGAAGGTGCAAAGTACACGCCGGCCTCCAGCATCTTGTGGAAGAAGCGATTGAAGCGCTCCTTGTCGCCCTGCATCACCTCGGCATAGCTGGTCGGCACCTTGGCATCGAAATACAGCCCGAACATGCCGCCAATCGCATCGGCGGTGAAGGTCACGCCAGCCGCCTTGGCCGCAGCGGTGAGGCCATCGGCCAGCTTGCGGGTCTGGGCCGTCAGGTTGGCGTAGAACTCGGGTTGCTGGATGATCTTCAGCGTCGCCATGCCAGCGGCCACGGTCACCGGATTGCCGGACAGCGTGCCAGCCTGGTAGACCCCGCCCAGCGGCGCCAGATGCTTCATCACCTCGGCGCGGCCACCGAAGGCGGCCACCGGCAGGCCGCCGCCGATCACCTTGCCCAGCGCGGTCAGGTCGGGGACGATGCCGTTCAATTCCTGGGCACCGCCACGGGCCACGCGGAAGCCCGACATCACTTCGTCGAAGATCAGGATGGCGCCGTATTCGGTACACAGGCGACGCATGGTGCGCAGGAATTCGTCCGAGGCGCGCACCAGGTTCATGTTGCCGGCCACCGGTTCCACGATCACGCAGGCGATCTCGTGGCCGGCAGTCTTGAAGGCGTCTTCCAGCTGCTGGGCATTGTTGTAGTCCAGCACCAGCGTGTGCTTGGCAAAATCTTCCGGCACCCCGGCCGAGGTCGGATTGCCGAAGGTCAGCAAGCCGCTGCCGGCCTTCACCAGCAGGGAGTCGGCGTGGCCGTGGTAGCAGCCTTCGAACTTGATGATCTTGTCGCGGCCGGTAGCGCCACGGGCCAGGCGCAGCGCGCTCATGGTGGCTTCGGTGCCGGAGGAGACCAGGCGGATCTGCTCGATGGAGGGCACCAGCTTGATGATTTCCTCGGCCATCTCGATCTCGGCCTCGGTCGGCGCACCGAAGGACAGGCCGCGCGCGGCCGCCTGCTGCACCGCCTTGACCACCTCAGGATGGGCGTGGCCGACGATGGCCGGGCCCCAGGAGCCGATGTAGTCGATGTAGCGCTTGCCTTCGGCATCCCAGAACCAGGGGCCTTCGGCGCGTTCGATGAAGCGCGGCGTGCCGCCTACCGAACGGAAGGCGCGCACCGGGGAATTGACACCGCCCGGCGTGCTTTGTTGGGCGCGGGCGAAGAGCGAAGCATTGGTCTTGGTCATGAGCTTGCGAAGGAGTGAACCCAGTATCAGTGAATCAATTGAGGGAAGGCGGCGCGTCCGGATCTTCGGATTCGCGCGCCCAGAAATAGCGGTCGGGCAGCAGTTTGCCCATGCCGATGCGCTGGGCATTGGCCAGCGCCGCCAGGGTGAATTCCTGGGCCTCGGAAGCCGCCAGCGGCGCCTCCAGGTCATTGGCCAGCATGGCTGCCATGGCTGCCGAGAGCGTCGTGCCGGCGCCCACGAAGGAGCCCGGCAGGCGCGGCCAGGCGTCCTGGCGCACCAGGCCGGATTCGTCGAAGAGCGAATTGGCCACTTCCTGCAGATCGGTCTGGGTGTTGGTCACCAGCAGGTATTCACAGCCCAGCTCGATGATGCGCATGGCGTCCAGCATCAGCGTGTCGCCCAGTGCCGGCTCGCGCCAGGTCTCGGCCAGCCGGGTCAGTTCGCCCGCCGAGCACACCAGTACGGTGGCTTGCGGAATGAGCAGTTCGCGGATGGCGATCAAGCGGTCGTCTTCATCTTCCTGGTTGGCCAGGGCGCTGATGAACGGGTCCAGGATCAGGGGCACGTCGGGATAGTCGGAGACGATCTCGGCGATCACCGAGATATTCTCGATGCTGCCCAAGGCACCGACCTTGAAGGCCGACACGGCCATGTCTTCCAGGATCACGCGCGCCTGGTCGGCGACCCAGTCCACCTCGACCACCTGCACGTCTTCGACGCGGGCAGTGTCGCCGATCAGCAGCGCGGTCACCACCGACAAGCCGTGGCAGCCCATGGCGGCGAAAGTGGCAAGATCGGCCTGCACGCCCGTGGCGCCGACCGGATCGGCAGCGCCGAAGGTAAGGATGAGGGGAGGAGTTTGGTTTTGCACGTCGAGTAGATTAAGATAGCTGACTTAGCATTTTACTTGATTGATTTTAGGGATAGTCAGCCGTGACGAATAGCAGCCAAACCGAATTCAAAACCTGGATGTGCCTGATCTGTGGTTGGATCTACGACGAAGAAGCAGGCCTGCCCGACGAAGGCATCGCCCCAGGCACCCGTTGGGACGACGTGCCCATCAACTGGACCTGCCCGGAATGCGGCGCCCGCAAGGAAGACTTCGAGATGGTCGCCATCTGATCTCTGGCTGAAGGTTCGGCAAGCCTGCGCAATCGCAGCCTCAATGGTCGCATCGGCGGCGCCTCCGTTGGGTACGGAGACGCCGCATCCTCCCCGCTTTTTCCCGTCTTGCGGGATTTGATCTATATCAAGTTCCCGTTTCGTCGCGTTTTCCCATCATTTTCTTGTGCCGGGCCGTGCATTGCATTTGCTGCGTGGAAAAACCTCGGACTTTTCTGGGTAAAATCGAACCCAGTACCAGCATTGCCCACCTGACCGGATGACAGGACGCACAGACGTTCGCCCGGCATGGTTCCGGCAACTCCCCTCAATGGTCTTGTCATCTGCCTGCGGCCCGCCATCGGGCTGCGGCGTCGCTCGGTCGCCCGCTCGGGCTGGATCGCATGGACTTTTTTAACCGTTTCATGAGGCTGGTATGTCACACCCCAAGGATTTCCTCATTGATGCGCTGCATTCTCCGGCAGCGCCAACATCGCCGCAGCGCGAAGGGCTGGAGCAATTCCAGGCCTCGCTACTGGCGCGCATGGCTGCCAGCGACAATGAACCGGCCCAGCAGCAAGCCCTGCTGCACGCCATCACCAAGCCGCACGGGCTGGTACTGATGACCGGGCCGACCGGCTCGGGCAAGACCGTCTCGCTGTATGCCTGCCTGCAGCGACTCAACCAGCCGGGCGTCAATATCGCCACCGCCGAGGATCCGGTGGAAATCAACCTGCCCGGGGTGAACCAGGTCAGCATCAATG
>NZ_BADI01001057.1:0-1236 GCF_000333555.1 Herbaspirillum sp. B65
TCAGCGCCGCTGCATGTGGCACGCAGGCGTTGCGGCAGCTCGCGCGGTGCATTCACCAAGTCGATGGTGCCCAGCTCCAGCGTCAACTGATCAATGCGCCAGGTCTGGCCATGGGGGCAATGGCTGGACAACACCTGCTCCATTTCCCTCATCAGCACCGTTTGGCTCCATTGGCTGATGAAATCCTGCAAGGCCGTGCTCTTTTTCGCCTCATCAAACCGCGTATGCCACGTGCAGCGGGCAATCACATGCGCCTCACTCATACGGCACCTCCGGCGTCCGAAGGAAGATCCAGCAAGTGCAACAACTGCTGCGCCTGTTGTTCGCGTTCCTCGCCCGGGGCGGCGTTGTGCCAGTCGACATAGTGGGTAATCAAGTCCGTCAGTCGGGCAAATGCCGGCTTCTTCACCTGCAGATCCAGGTGGCATGGCCAATGCAAATCGCGCAAGCTGTCAAGATAGTTGTTCAGGTCTTGTCCCGCCACGATGCTGACATACCCCGGCAGCAGCAGCGATGCCGCCATCAAGACCGCTGGCCAGTGGGCGCAGCGACGCAAGGCCGCCGGCAACTCGGGCGCGATCTGCTGCGGGCTCGCGCCGACAAACAGCAGCTGATGTTCGAGCAAGAGCCCCCCCGGGCGCTGGCGAACCAGCCACAGCAATTGCGCCGCATGTGCTTCATAGACGTGCCGACGGCTGGGCATGTCAATGGCCTCGACATTGCAGATAATCTGCATCACATCCGTCGCCCCTTCCTGCAAGGCTTGCAGAGTGACGAGTCCATCAAAGAGGCGGTCTTCCTGGGCAGAAACGCGCCCTACGCTCACATCCAGCTCTGGAGAGTAAAAGAGGCTGTCCACGGCGCCGGCACCAAGCCAGTCGAGGAATGCCGGCGTGGCCAGCAGGCCCGACAGCTTTCCTGCCAGTTGCAGGAAGTAAGACGGCAATCCCAGCAGAATAGCGAGCTTGCATTCAAAGCTGGCGACATCCTGGAAATCATCGCGTTGCGCGTCATGCGCCAGCGCGGTTGCCTCGAACAGGCGCGCCTGATCCAGTTCGCCGTCCTGGGCGGGATAGGCATCGCCCTGCCACCACGGGTAGGCCGCCGATGGCGCTTGCGGTGGCACTGGCGGCATCGGCCACCAATTCTGCTCAGGTGTCAGGCGTGCATCGCCCGGCTGCAGCCATTGCGTTGGCGAACGCCAGTTGCACGCCTTCATGCGGTGATAGGGAGCAA
>NZ_BADI01001056.1:0-239 GCF_000333555.1 Herbaspirillum sp. B65
ACTCACGAGGGCGACCCATATTACGGACAGCAGCGTATTTTGCATTGGAAAGACGAGGCGGCCTTTTTCTCCGTTGGAGTAAAGCAAAAAGAATATGTCGTTGGGGGCATCTGTGATTTGGGACTCAGGCAGGTCAATCGCGTATGAAAATAGTGGTGTTTAACGATACAGGTAATTTTCCGCATGTGGGATGTCTGGCAGTTTCCAATGCACACGATAAATTATTTGCTAGCGAAAAG
>NZ_BADI01001055.1:0-972 GCF_000333555.1 Herbaspirillum sp. B65
CGGGTCATCTGGAGGTCGACTTGCTGCCCTTGCCAGGTTGGCGGCCGAGCCGATAACATCGCGGAAGGGGCCATAGAAGGCCGAGGCGTTAAACTACTTTTGATGAGCTTTTTGACTACTCATCCTGATTTGAACGTAAATAATTAAAACAATTGCAACTGGGAGCGCCGCCATGGCGACATCTACACTTTGCCACATCCACTGGAGTGGCGGCATGAGTCTGGCCGACACCCTCCAAGCCTTCGCCTCCTCCGCACTGAACCAGAGCAACCGCGCCATCCGCCTGAACTGGGGTAAAGCCCAAAGCACGCTCGACGAAGTGCTGGTGGTGCAGCGCATCGACATCAAGGAAGGCCTCTACACCGGCATCGAGGGCCATCTGACCTGCTTGTCCACCCGTTCGGACCTGCCCCTGAAAGCCTTCCTCGGGCTGCCGGTCGCCGTCCGCCTGGTCACCGATCGCGGCGCCTTGCACGACATCTGCGGCCTCATCACCGATGCCCGGGCAGGCCAGTCCGATGGATCGCTGGCCACCTATCAACTGACCCTGCGCGACGCCTTGTCGGTTCTGGAGCGGCGGATCAACACGCGCATCTTCCGTACCAAGAGTGTGCTCGATGTCATCGAGACCTTGCTCAAGGAATGGCAAACCAAAAGCCCGGCCTTGGCGCGCGCCTTCGATTTCGACCTGTCGGCCACCGATCGCAGCCGCTACCCCCTGCGGGAGATGACGCTGCAGTTCAACGAATCCGATGCCGACTTTATCCGCCGCCTGTGTCGGCGCGAAGGCATTGCGTGGTTCACCGCCGCGGGCAAGCGCGCCCAGGACACGTCCTCCGCCAGGGAGCCCAGTTTGCCGATCCATACGCTGGTGTTTTGCGACGATCCGATGAAGCTGCCCCAAGCCAGCGCAGGCATGGTCCGGTATCACCGCGAGGCTGCGACCGAGAGCGCGATGGCATCACGCTGTGG
>NZ_BADI01001054.1:0-4240 GCF_000333555.1 Herbaspirillum sp. B65
GCGCCAGCATGATCTTGCGGGCCTCGAACTTCAGGGCGCGACCTCGACGAAGACACGATTGGCAAAGCCGCTTTGCACCACCGCCGTCATCGGCACCAGCAGGCCGGTATGGGCCTGCTCGCGCAGGATGGCCTGGGCGAACATGCCGGGCTTGAGCCGGTCATCGGTATTGGCCACCAGGATGCGCACCTTCACGGTACGGGTATCCGGGTCCAGCATCTGGCCCACCGATTTGACCTTGGCCTGCAGCGGCTGGCCGGGATAGGCGTCCAGCGCGATCTCGGCATCCTGGCCGGCGTGCAGGCGCGCCAGGTCTTTTTCCTGGGCGCTGGCGGTGACATAGACCGAAGACAGGTCGGCCACCGTCATCACCGAGGCGGTGTTGTCATTCCAGAAGCTGCCGACGGCGGCATTGAGCTCAATCACGTGACCGCTGACCGGCGCGCGCACGGCCAGCCTGGCCGAGCCGCCGGAGGCCGCCGTACCGCCCAGTGCGGCCACGCGAGCGTGGGCCCGGGCGGCTTCGCTGTCGGCTTGTTCATAGTCGCTTTGCGCCTGTTCCAGGTCGCGTCGCGCGGAGATGTTGGCCTGGTCCAGGCTGCGCTGGCGTTCCAGGTTGCGGCGCGTGAGGGCCAGCGTGGATTGCGCCTTGCGCTCATCGCTCACGGCCTGGGCCAGGTCCGAGGATTCGATCTCGAAGAGCACATCACCGGCCTTGACTGCATCACCCAGCCGTTTCTGGATGCTCACGATGCGCCCGGTGGTGGGCGGCAGGATCTTGGCCAGCCGTGCCGGATCGGCTTCCACCGAGGCCGGCAGGCTGAAGGGGATGGCGATGCTGCGCTGTTCGATCAAGGCGGTCTTCAGACTATCGCGCAAGGCCGACGCGGGCGGAATGACGATGGTTTCGCCTTCATGGGTGAGTACGGGACTGGCGACCGGGCTCTTGACCTCATTGGCCATGAGCGGCAATACGCCGCGAACGGTCAGGGCAAGCGTGACGACTGCGCCGAGCAAGACGACCAGGCGCCTGCGCGTAAGGATGTTGTGGTTCATGGTGGCACCGTGGGCTGTGCGTGATGCGTGGAGATGGGGATGGGTGGTATCCCCCCGTGGCGTGAACGCCGATGCGTTTCGCGCTCGCCGCACCAGCTTGCGTGTGCTGTCGAGCTGCAGAAAACTTCGCTATGATAGGTGGCCCGAATGCAGCAGTTTCTGAATTGTTCTTCAGGAAGCGGGCTTGCTGATAACGTTTTTGATGATCGATGGGACCAGGACTTCATGCATATCCTGCTGGTGGAAGATGACAAGAAAGCCGCACGGCTGCTGGCCCAGGGCTTGCAGGAAGAGGGCTTCGAGGTGGTGGTGGCGCACAGCGGCGAAGAGGCGCTGGCCCATCGCGGCAGCGCCTTCGATGTGGCCATCTTCGACCGCATGTTGCCCGGCATCGATGGCCTGACCCTGTGCCAGCGCGTGCGCCAGGCCCAGGTGCAATGGCCGATCCTGATGCTGACCGCACGCGACGCGTTGGGAGAAAAGGTCGAGGGCCTCCATGCCGGTGTGGACGATTACCTGGCCAAGCCCTTCGCCTTCGAAGAATGCTGGCGCGTCTGCACGCCTTGCTGCGCCGTCCCAGCCAGCTCCAGGTGATGCACCTGCAACTGGCCGACCTGCGCATCGACCTGTTGGCCCATGAGGTGTTGCGCGACGGCCAGCGGCTCGATCTCACGCAAAAGGAATATGCGGTGCTGGTGCTGCTGGTGCGCCATGCCGGCAACGTGGTGAGCCGCCAGCAACTGGCCGAGCAAGTGTGGCACGCCGACCTCATTGCCATCGACAACCTGATCGACGTCCACATCAAGAACCTGCGCCGCAAGATCGATACCGAGGGTCGTCCGGCCATGATCGAAACCCTGCGCGGTCAGGGTTTTTGCATCCGACGCCAAGGGCAGCAATAATCATGGGATTCCGCAAACGTCTGTTGCTGGTGCACCTGATGGCGGTGGTGATGATCGTCACCTGCGCCGCCGCCACCGGCTGGTGGCTGTTGTCGCAATCAGTGCGAGGGCAACTGGATGCGGCGCTGCTGGCGCTGGGCGAGACCGAGGCCGGCCTGATCGCCGAAGGGCGCGACCCCTCGATCCACGTCCATGAACCCAGTCCGGGTACTGCGCCGCCGTCGCTGGTGCGGTTGGATCGACTGGTGCAGATCATTGATGCCGATGGTCACATCCTCGGGCGCAGCAACAACCTCGGCGCCGGTACGCTGCCGGTCTCGGTCAGCCTGCTCAAGCGATTGGCCCAGGGACAGACCGTCTTCGAGACCTTGCCCCATGCCAGCGAAGAACCGCTGCGCATGGTCTCGGTGCCGGTGCGCCTGGGCCAGCAGCGGTACGCGGTACTGGTGGCCGGTTCCCTGGACGATGCCGACCATATCCTGGGCTCGGCCGCCTTGCTCTTCGCCGGGCTGGCAGTGGCGCTGCTGGTGGCCCTGGCAGCGGCCAGTGCCTTGCTGACCAAGCGCCTGTTCGGCACCGTCGATCGCGTTGCGGCCCAGGCGCGGCGCATCAGCGACGCCAATCTCGGCGAACGCCTGGCCGACCCCGACAGCGACGATGAAATCGGGCATCTGGTGGACACCCTCAATTCCATGCTGGCGCGGCTGGAGCGGGCCTTCGAGCTGCAACGCAATTTCACCGCCAACGCCGCCCACGAGATTCGCTCGCCCTTGTCACGCCTGCGCACCGAGATCGAACTGGCCCTGCGCCGCCCGCGTTCGGCACAGGATTATGTGGCGACCCTGCAATCCTGCCTGGATGAAGTGGGCGGGCTCACCAGCATGGTCGAGGAATTGCTGCAACTGGCGCGGCTGGATGCGGGGCAAGAGGGGCGCAGCCTGGAGTGCATTGGCCTGGATGCCCTGGTGCGCGAAGCCCTGGCCCGCTGGCAGGGCGTGGCCGAGGCGCGCCGCATCCGCCTGGTCCTGCAGGCGCCGCAAGCGGTCCAGGCACGCATCGGCGAGCGGGCCGCCATGCTGGTGTTGAACAACCTGCTGGATAACGCCATCAAGTTCTCGCCACCGGATAGTGCCATCGAGGTCAGCGTCAGCAGCGACGCCAGCGGCGCCACCCTGGTGGTGGCCGACCGCGGGCCGGGCGTGGCGGCCACCGACATGGGCCTGCTGTTCGAGCGTTTCTATCGTGGGCGCGCCTCGCAAGTGCAGCAGACCAGCGGTGCCGGGCTAGGACTATCCATCGTGCGCGCCGTGCTGGAGGGCTATGGCGCCAGCATCAGCCTGGGCAACCGCAGCGATGGCGCAGGGGCCGAATGCCGGCTGCATTTTCCCCATGCCCCCCAGGCATAGCCTGCGCTTTCAATATCGCGCATCGGCCGGCTTCTTGCCCAGCGGCCAGTCCTTGACCTTGGCAGCGAAGTCCGGGCGCGGCTGGTGCGTAAAGAACTCTGCCACGTCCAGCGCATCCTGATCCGACAATCCACCCTGACCCAGCGGGAAGTGATCGTGCAAGGCGATGGGCATATTGCGCTTGACGAAGGCGGCCGCCGTATAGGTCCGCGCCATGCCGGCACCGATGTTGAAGGACTGATCGCCCCACAGCGGTGGGTAGACCCACTGGCCGGCCTGATTCTTCACGCCTTCACCTTGATCACCATGACACAAGGCGCACTGGGCGGTATAGACGCGCTGGCCATTGACCGCATCGGGTTTCAATTGCGGATCGATCTTGCCGATACCACGTCCGGCCACCTTGTCTTCGGGCTTGGTATCGCGTCGCATCCAGTCGGCGGCGAGATCGACATGTCGTTGTCGTTGAGGATGACCAGCAGCTTCACATCCTCATGCACGCCCGCATTGTTGAGCGCTTCGAAGGCCATGCCGGCCGTCATGGCGCCGTCGCCGATGACGGCGATGGCGTGCCGCTCCGAACCTTGCGTCTTGGCGGCCAGGGCCATGCCCAGCGCAGCCGAGATCGAGGTCGAGGAATGCGCGGTGCCGAAGGTGTCGTACTGGCTTTCGATGCGGCGCGGGAAGCCCGAGATGCCTTCCTGCTGGCGCAGCGTGGCCATGCGTTCGCGCCGGCCGGTGAGAATCTTGTGCGGGTAAGTCTGATGGCCCACGTCCCAGACGATGCGGTCTTCGGGAGTGTTGAAGACGTAATGCAGCGCGATGGTCAACTCGACCGTGCCCAGATTGGAGGACAAGTGGCCGCCGGTCTGGACA
>NZ_BADI01001053.1:0-43848 GCF_000333555.1 Herbaspirillum sp. B65
GAGCTTCAGAAGATTGCGCTACTGGCCCTGATCAGTGCGACCAACGCGCTGGTCACACCGCTGGCCCAGGCCGAGGACACCATCAAGGTCGGCCTGATCGCCGCCTTCTCCGGCCCCTTCGCCGACTATGGCAAGCAGATGGAAGGCGGCATCAAGGCCTACATGGCGCAACATGGCGATCAGGTGGCCGGCAAGAAAGTGCAAGTCATCATCAAGGACACCACCGGTCCTTCACCCGAGATCGCCAAGCGCCTGGCGCAGGAGCTGGTGGTGCGCGAGAAGGTGGATTTCCTGGCCGGCTTCGGCCTGACGCCCGAAGCGCTGGCGGTAGCGCCCATTGCCGAACAGGCCAAGAAGCCCATGATCATCATGAACGCAGCTTCTTCCATCATCACCACCAAGTCCAACTACATCGCGCGCTTTTCGATGACGCTGCCCCAGGTCTCCGGTCCCATGGCGACCTGGGCACTGAAGAATGGCATCAAGCGCGTGGTCACGCTGGTGGCCGATTATGGGCCGGGCATCGATGCCGAGACCGCCTTCAAGACCAACCTGCTGGGCGGTGGCGGCCAGGTGGTCGAATCGATCCGGGTGCCGCTGCGCAATCCTGAATTCGCGCCCTACATCCAACGCATCAAGGATGCCAAGCCGCAGGCCGTGTTCATCTTCGTACCGGCTGGCGAGCAGAGCATTGCCTTCATGAAAGGCTATCGTGAACGCGGCCTGGCCGAGGCCGGCATCAAGGTCATCGCCACGGGCGATCTGACCGACGACCACGTCATGCCGGCCATGGGCGACTCCACCCTGGGCGTGATCACCACCTTCCACTATTCGGCCGCGCACGATTCGCCGGAAAACAAGGCTTTCCTGAAAAGCTTCGCCGCCGCCAATCCCGATGCCGGTCGTCCCAACTTCATGGCAGTGGCGGCCTATGACGGCATGAACGCCATCTACGAAGTGAGCAAGAAGCTCAATGGCAAGATCGATGGCGAGCGCGCCATGGCCATCCTCAAGACCATGAAGTTCGTCAGCCCGCGCGGCCCGATTGCCATCGACCCGGCCACCCGCGACATCGTGCAGACGGTGTATGTACGCAAGGTGGAGAAGATCGGCAACGAAGCCTACAACGTGGAATTCGACAAGTTCGAGAACATGAAGGATACGGGCAAGTAAATTCATCTTCATGCCTCCGAGAAACGCCGGTGATGCAGTGCACACCGGCGTTTTTCTTTGCGCCCTCAATGCCGGTGCCCGCTGGCATCGTGCCTGTCACATTATCGTCATCAGGATGACCGCAGCGCAGCATCAAACAGCCATCCAAGATCCTTCATGTTCGTTCGGCTATCGCCCGCTTTTACGAAGATCGCACACACAAGAATGCGGGTTGGGCTTGCGTTTGCCTTCACTTTACTTATACTGAATAAACGTTATAACTTATAACTAATTTAAACGCCGACCGAAACCAGACAGAGACAGCATGAACCAGCACAGCGACCTCCTCGACATCCAAGTTCACGGCGCCATCGCCGAGATTGCCCTCAACCGCAGCGCCAAGCGCAATGCCCTCAACGATCCGATGGTGCGCGCCATCCGCGATTGCTTCGAGGACCTGCCGCCGGAGGTGAAGGTGGCCATCATCCACGGCCGTGGCGAACACTTCTGCGCCGGCCTGGACCTGTCCGAACTGCGCGAGCGAGATACCACCGAATCGGTGCACCATTCGCGCATGTGGCACGCTGCCTTCGAACAGATTTCCTTCGGTCGCGTGCCCGTCATCGCGGTATTGCATGGCGCGGTGATCGGCGGGGGCCTGGAACTGGCTTCGGCGGCCCACATCCGCGTAGCCGAACCGAGCGCCTTCTATGGCTTGCCCGAAGGCCAGCGTGGTCTGTTCGTCGGCGGCGGTGGCTCGGTGCGCATCTCGCGTCTGATCGGGGTGGCGCGCATGACCGACATGATGTTGACCGGTCGCGTCCTGAGCGCCGAAGAAGGCCATCAGGTCGGCATCTCGCAATACAGCGTGGCCGAGGGCGCCGGGCTTGACAAGGCGCGCGAACTGGCCGAGCGCATCGCCCGCAATGCGCCGATGACCAACTACGGCGTCATGCACGTGCTGCCGCGCATCCATGACCAGTCGATCCAGGATGGCCTGATGACCGAGTCGCTGATGGCCGCCGTGGCCGGTAGCGATCCCGATACCAAGGGCCGCTTGGCGGCCTTCCTCGATCACAAGCAGAACAAGGTGAAGCCGGCCTGAGACCAGACCGACTGCACCCGGCAATACACCGCAGCAAGCCAGCAATACAGCGCACACCACAACAATACACCCGCCCGGCCACGACCCGGCGGGCCACACAACAGAGACATGTATGAACACTCCACCTCGCTATCGCAGCTTCAGGTTCGGCATCGGCGGCGTTGACGTCGTACCGGGCCGCGACGGTATCTCCCTCGTCAAGACCCGCCAGCCGCTGGACGCCTATCCGGCGCGCCTGACCGACAAACTGATCCACTGGGCCAAGGTCGACCCCGACCGCACCTACATGGCCCGCCGTGACAAGGAGGGACAATGGCGTCGCATCAGCTATGGCCAGGCACTGCAAAGCGCGCGCCGCATCGGCCAGGCGCTGCTGCAGCGGGGCCTGTCGGCCGAGCGTCCGCTGCTGATCCTCTCCGAGAACGACCTTGAGCACGCCATGCTGGTGCTGGGTTGCCACTATGCAGGCGTGCCGTATGCGCCGGTGTCCTCGGCCTATTCGCTGCTGTCCAAGGACTACGCCAAGCTGCGCCATGCGGTGCAATTGCTCACCCCCGGGCTGATCTTCGCCGCCCATGGCGAGAAGTTCGCCGCTGCCGTCAATGCGGTCGCGCCAGACATCGAATTCGTGGTCACCGAAGCGCCGCCGGCCGGGCGCGAATGCACGCTCTACGCCGACCTGGAAGCCACCCGCGCTGGCGATGAAGTCGAGCGTGCCTTTGCCGCCACAGGCCCGGACACCATCGTCAAGTTCCTCTTCACCTCGGGCTCGACCAAGATGCCCAAGGCAGTCATCAACACCCAGCGCATGATGTGCAGCAATCTGCAGATGATCGTGCAGACCTTCCCCTTCCTGGGCGAAGAGCCGCCCATCCTGATCGACTGGCTGCCCTGGAACCACACCTTCGGCGCCAACCACAACGTGGGCATCGTGATCTACAACGGGGGCACCATGTACATCGATGAGGGCAAGCCCACGCCGCAAGGCCTGGCCACCACCCTGGCCAACCTGCATGAGATCTCCCCGACCGTATATTTCAACGTGCCAGTGGGCTGGGAAGGCATCGCCCACGCGCTGGAGAAGGACCAGGCACTGCGCGAAAAATTCTACAGCCGCCTGCGTATGCAGTTCTATGCCGGCGCCGCCCTGGCGCAACCCGTGTGGGACAAGCTGCACGCCACTGCCGAAGCGACCTGCGGCGAACGCATCGTCATGTGCTGTGGACTGGGCATGACCGAGACCTCGCCCTCGGCACTGTTCGTGGCCGATCTTGAGGTGCAGGCCGGCCAGATCGGCATCCCCACCCCGGGCATGGAAATCAAGCTGGTCCCCAATGGCGACAAGATCGAGATCCGCTATCGTGGCCCCAATGTCACCCCCGGTTACTGGCGCGCCCCGGAGCAGACCGCCGAGGCCTTCGATGAAGAAGGCTACTTCCGCTCGGGCGATGCGGTGCGCTGGCTGGACCCGCAGCACCCGGATCGCGGCTTCATGTTCGATGGCCGCGTGGCCGAAGACTTCAAGCTCTACACCGGGACCTGGGTCAGCGTCGGTCCGCTGCGTGCGCTGATCGCGCATGAAGGCGCGCCCTACCTGCAGGATGCCGTCATCACCGGTCAGGACCGCAAGGAGATCGGCATGTTGATCGTGCCCAATATCGAGCGCTGCCGCCAATTGGCACGCCTGCCGGCCGACGCCTCGCGCGCCGAGGTGCTCAATGCGGCGCCGGTGCGGGACTTCTTCCAGGGTATGTTGGATCGCCTGCAGGCCCACGCCACCGGTAGCTCCAACCGGGTGACCCGGGCCCTGGTGCTGATCGATCCGCCCTCGTTTGACCGTGGCGAAATCACCGACAAGGGTTCCATCAACCAGCGTTCGGTACTGACCCATCGCGCCGCCCTGGTGGAGGCGCTCTACGCCGGCACCGACCCGGCCGTGCTCACGGCCCAGGCCGCGCTCACCCCCGCTCACTGAGGAAGCAACAGACATGGCACAAGCAGCGTTCTACTCCAGCTTCAAGGACATCTGGCTCATCGGCGGCGTGCGCACGCCCATGGTGGATTACTGCACCAGCTTCAGCCAGCTCTCGCCCACCGACATGGGTATCAAGGTGGCGCGCGAAGTGCTGGCGCGCACCGGCATCGCCGCCACCGACATCGGCTCGGTGATCGCCGGCAACATGGCGCCCGGTGACGCCTACCAGTACATGCTGCCGCGTCACATCGGCCTGTATGCCGGGGTGCCCATCACCACCCCGGCCATCATGGTCCAGCGCATCTGCGGCACCGGTTTCGAACTGATCCGCCAAGCCGGCGACCAGATCGAGCGCGGCTATACCGAGACCGCCCTGATCGTGGGCAGTGAATCGATGACGCGCAATCCCATTGCCGCCTTCGGCCACCGCACCGGCTTCAAGCTGGGCGCTCCAGTGGAATTCCAGGACTACATGTGGGAAGCCCTGGTCGATCCGGCTCCCGGCATCACCATGCCGCAGACGGCAGAGAACCTGGCCCGGAAATACGGCATCACCCGCGCCGAAGTGGATGCCTATGCCGCCTATTCATTCGAGCGCGCATTGAAGGCGCAGGCGGCCGGTTTCCATGCGGGCGAGATCGTGAGCGTGGTCAATGAAACCTTCAAGCTCGATGGCTACCACGATCGCCACATCAAGCTGCAAGGCAAGATCAGCGAAGCCTCCGCCGATACCCATCCGCGCCCTTCGCCGGTGGAGGTGCTGGCCAAGCTGCGCACGCTCTACCCGGATGGCGTGCAGACCGGTGGCAACAGCTCGGCGCTGGTCGATGCGGCTGCCGCCACCATCGTCGCTTCCGGCGACTACCTGCGCCGCAATGACAGGCAACCGCTGGCACGCGTGGTCGCCGCCGCGGTAGCCGGCGTACCACCGGAAATCATGGGCATCGGTCCGGTACCGGCCATCCGCACCCTGCTGGAACGCAATGGACTGAGCGTCAACGACATCGGCTGCTTCGAGATCAACGAAGCGCAAGGCGCGCAGATCGTGGCGGTGGAGCGCGAGCTGGGCCTCGATCGCGAACGCCTCAACGTCAACGGCGGTGCCATCGCGCTAGGCCATCCGCTGGCGGCCACCGGGGTGCGCCTGTCGATCACGGCAGCACGCGAGATGAACCGTCGGGGAGCGCGCTATAGCGTGGCCTCGGCCTGCATCGGCGGTGGCCAGGGCATTGCCCTGCTGCTGGAAAATCCCTCGGCTTCCCACTGAACCGTTTATTCACGAAGGACATTCTTCATGCAACTGCAAGGACAAGCCGCCCTGGTAACGGGCGGCGCCTCCGGCCTCGGGGCCGAGACCGTGCGCCAACTGGTGCAGGGCGGTGCCCGCGTTTCCATTCTGGATGTGAACATGGAAGCGGCACAGGCCCTGGCCGATGAACTGCACTGCCACGCTGTGCGCTGCGACATCACCGATAGCGCATCGGTGCAAGCCGCACTGGATGCCGCGCAAGCGGCCAATGGCACGCCACGCATCCTCATCAACTGCGCCGGCATCGGCGGCGCCAAGCGCATGGTGGGCAAGGATGGCAGCGCCATGCCGCTGGAGGACTTCAGCCGCATCGTCAACGTCAACCTGATCGGCACCTTCAACGTGATCCGCCTGGTGGCCGCCCGCATGGCGGCCGCCGAACCGCTGGCCGAGGGCGAGCGTGGCGTCATCGTCGCTACCGCCTCGGTAGCGGCCTTCGATGGCCAGGTCGGCCAGGCCGGCTATGCCGCCTCCAAGGGCGGCATCACCGCCATGACCCTGCCGCTGGCACGTGACCTGGCACAGCATGGCATCCGCGTAGCTTGGAGCCGGATTCGGAAAACGCATTGCCCCAGCGCACGCCGCGCAGGAAGTCGGCAAAGAATCGCTGCTGTTGTTCGGCGTCGGAGACAGTGCGCACCGCCGCCACGAAGCCCAGGTGGTTCTGCGTGATCTGCGCCAGCGAGGGATCGGCGGCGGCGATGATGGCGATTACTTCGGCCAGCGTGGCATAGGAGACTTCGGCCCCGCCGAAGGCACGCGGCACGTTGATGGCCCACAGGCCGCTTTGCGAATAGGCTTCGATTTCTTCCACCGGCCAGCGACGCAGACGGTCGCGTTCGGAAGCACCTTCGGCCAGGCGCTGGGCCAGGGTATGGGCCACGGCGATGGCTTCGGCGTCGTCACGGATCACGTGCGCCGGCTGGGTGGCGCGTGGCAGGCCGGGCACCGGGCCGCTGGCGGGCGAGTATTGCTGCTGGGAGGGGGCGAGAACGGCGGACATGGTCAGGCCTTTCAAAGATAGGGGGGGATGGGGGAGAAAGCGGTCCCGCAGGACCGCCGGGAGATCAGTCGTCGATGCTCTTGCGCACCTTGATATTCTTTTCCTTGGCATAGGCCAGGGCGGATTTCTCGATCATGGGGCGCAGCAGTTTCCAGTCCGGTGCGATCCAGTCGGAGACCACCTTCCACTGCTTGCCATCCCATTGCTGGAAGGCCACCAGGCCATCGCCTTCATGGTTGTCCCAGGTCACGTGGATGGAATGGAACAGGCCCTTGGCGCCCAGTGCCGCAGCCCGCGCCTGGTCGATGTTGAGGTTTTCCAGGCCCCAGCGGATTTCGTCGCCGGTCAGGGTGCGCTTGCCGAACTTGGCCTGGGCGATGCGGATGGCTTCCACGTTGAGGATGCCGTTGAGCACACCCAGGTTGTGATAGACGCTGCCGATGCGCTTGGGATCCTGCAAGTTGCCCTTGCCCGCGCCATAGACGATCTTCTGGATATCCTGCAGCACCGGATACTGCGCGCCAGCGGCCACGGTGGTGATGGCCACATAGCCCTTGGCGGCATCGCCTGCGGGAATCACGTCTTCTTCCGAATTGGACCAGACATTGCCGATGATGTGGTCAGCCGGGAAACCCGACTTCTGCGCCGTCTTCAAGGCCACCGGGTTCATCACGCCCCAGCCGCGCAACACCACGTAGTCCGGCTTGGCGCGGCGGATCGCCAGCCATTGCGCCTGCTGTTCATTGCCGGGGTGCGGCACTTCGATCTGCTGCACGGTGAAGCCATATTTTTCGGCCAGCAACTGATAGATGGGAATGGTCTCCTTGCCATAGGGCGAACCGTGGTAGAGCACCACGATCTTCTTGCCCTTGAGCTTGTCGGTCCCGCCGACCTTGGTGGCGATGTAGTTGACGATGCCCGAGGTCTCGCTATAGGGGTTGAGCAGCAGCGGGAAGATGTACTTGAAGACCCGGCCATCGGTGGTATCGGTGCGACCGTGGTTGATGGTCAGCAGCGGCACCTTGTCGGCGGTGACACGGTCCAGCAGGGCGTAGGCAATGCCCACCGAGAGCGGATTCCAGGTGGCGATGCCAGGATGTTGCTTCAGGCGTTCATAGACTTCGACGCCACGTTCGACTTCGTACTGGGTCTCGCCTTCTTCCCAGGTCAGCTTGACGCCACCCACGCCGCCGTCGCGCAGGTTGACCAGGTTGAGGTAATCGATGAAGCCACCGAAGAAGCCGGTACCGCCAGCGGCGTAAGGACCGACCCGGTAACTCTGCAATGGGAAGAATTGTTCATCGGCACGGGCATTTTGCAGGCCTGTAGCCAGCAAGGCGACGGCCAAGGTGAAGGTTTTTAATAATTTTGAGTGCAGCATGGTCAGAGAGCTTCTCCGTGGTGAGGGTGGAAGTGAAGGTAAAAAAATCAGGTAGACGATGCGCGCTGATGAAGGCTGCGGCGCGCCCGTTCCCACAGCGCCGCCAGCCCCTGTGGTTCGACGATGAGGAAAAAGATGATCAGCGCCCCCAGCACGATGCGTTGGCTCATCTCCAGCACGCCCGAGTCGAACCACTGCCCCAGCAGCAGGCTGCCCAGGCGCGACAGCAGCAGTGGAAAGACCACGATCAGCGCGGCCCCCAGGAAGGCGCCGCGTATCGTCGCCAGGCCACCGATGATGACGATGAAGAGAATCTGCAAGGAGCGGTCGAGGTTGAGCCGGGCCGGCTCCACCGTGCGCAGGTAGACGAAGCCCCACAACACCCCGGCCACGCCGATGATGAAGGAAGAGATGGCAAAGGCCAGCAGCTTGGTGCGCAACACCGGAATGCCGATCACCCGCGCGGCCTGCTCGTTGTCGCGCACGGCGATGAAGTGATGGCCGGTCTGGGTCTGCACCAGGCGCCAGCTCAACAGGGTCAGCACGGTGACGATGCCCAGCGCGAACAGGTAACGCCCGGCCGGGGTATCGAAGCTGATCCCGCCCACCACCAACGCGGGAGCGTCGATGACACCGGAGGGATTGTCGTTGCTGAACCAGCTGAACTTGACCAGCACCCACTGCACGAAGAACTGCGCAGCCAGGGTCGAGACGGCCAGGTAGAAACCGCGCAGGCGCAGGCTGGGCAGGCCGAACACCAGGCCCACGGCGGTTGCGGCCAGACCGGCCAAGGCGATGGAGACCAGCAGCGGCAAGCCCTCCACGCGCAGGTTGATGTTGTAGGCAGCAAACGCGCCCACCGCCATGAAGGCCGAGCTGCCCAGCGAGAGCTGGCCGGCATAACCGGTCAACAGATTCAAGCCGACCGCGGCCAGCGAAAGCGCCAGGAAGGGAATCAGCAAGGCATCAATGACATAGTTGGAGGCGGCCCAGGGCAGCACGCCATAGGCCACCACCAGCAACAGCAGCCAGGGCCAGGCGCGGCGTAACTGCGCAGCAGGATGGACCTTGGGCGCAGCAGAAGCGGCGTAGGGAGTGAAGGAAGTCGTCATCTCATGCCCTTTGCAGCGCAGCTTGTCCGAACAAGCCGCTTGGTTTGACCAGCAGGAAGGCCAGCGCGGCGACATAGGCGAACCAGCCCTCAATGCCGCTGCCCACCAGCGGCCCCAGGTAGACCTCGGCCAGTTTTTCCAGCGCACCGATCAGCAGACCGCCGACGATGGCGCCCAGGATCGAATCGAAGCCACCCAGCACCAGCACCGGCAAGGCCTTCAACACCACCAGCGAGAGCGAGAATTGCACCCCGAGACGCGCCCCCCACAACAGCCCCGCGATCAAGGCAATCAGGCCGGCCGTGGCCCACACCGCCGTGAGGATGCGCGGCAGGCGCAAGCCCACGGCCAGGGCGGCATAACTGTCATCGGCCAGGGCCCGGAATTCCAGCCCCATGCGGGTATAGCGGAAGAAGGCCGAGAGCAGCGCCACCATCAGGGCGGCCGTGATGGCAGCGAACAGGTCGAAGGAAGAAATCATCATCTGGCCTACATGCAGCGGGGTATCGTCGATGCCCAGGTCCAGCGCATGGACTTGCGTACCCCACAGCAACTGCGCCACTCCCTCGATCACATAGGACAGGCCCAGGGTCGCCATGAACAGCGTCATCGGCGACTGGTTCACCAGCGGGCGCAGCACCACCCGTTCGATCGACAGGCCCAGCAGGATCATGGCCGCCAACGTCAGCAGCAATGCCAGTGCAAACGGGATGCCATGCTCCACCAGGCTCACGAAGGTCAGCGCGGCAAACAGCAACTGCGCGCCCTGGGCGAAATTGAGTACGCCCGAGGTCTTGTAGATCAGCACGAAGCCGATGGCCACCAGCGAATACATCACGCCCGAGAGCAGGCCACCGGTCAGCACTTCGGCAAAGAATACCCAATCGAAGTCAGCCATCACGCGGCCTCCTGTGCGCGGTGGGCCACGCCGAGATAGGCCTCGATCACGGCTGCATCCTGGCGCACTGCGGCCGGGGTGCCATCGGCGATCTTGCGGCCATAGTTGAGCACGGCCACGCGGTCGGAGAGGTCGAAGACCAAGCCGATGTCATGTTCGATGAGCAGGATGGCGGTACCGAACTGGTCACGTGCCGCCCGCACGAAACCGGCCATCTCGCTTTTTTCGGTGACGGTCATGCCGGCCATGGGTTCATCCAGCAACAGCAGGCGCGGCTGCGCCACCAGCGCACGCGCCAGCTCCACACGCTTTTGCAGGCCATAGGGCAGGCCGCCGACGGCGCGCTCGGCATGGGCGCCCAGATCGAGGAAGGCGATCATCTGGTCGGCCAGTGCGCGCGCCTGCTGGCGTTCGCGCCGGGCGCGCCCGAGGCCGACGATCTGTTCCAGGAAGCTGGCGCGCATGGCATTGACCCGGCCCAGCACGATGTTGTCGCGCACGCTCAAGCCCTTGAACAAGGCCAGGTTCTGGAAGGTGCGCGCCACGCCGAGCCGGCCCAGGCGGGCCGTCGGCACCTGCGGCCAGTATCGGCCTGCCAGCTGGACCTGGCCTTGGGTGGGGCGATACAGCCCGCTCATGACATTGACCAGCGAACTCTTGCCCGCCCCATTGGGGCCGATGACGGCCAGGATCTCGCGCGCATGGATGGCCAGGTCGATGTGGCTCAAGGCCTGCACGCCACCGAAGGAAAGACTGATGTCGCTCAGTTGCAGCACCGGCGCGCTGGCCTGCCTGGCCAGCGGCGCGGTGGCATGAGCAGCAGCGCCAAGCTCCAGCGGCGCCAGCTGCGGCTGCAGCGTGCTGGTCATGGTCATGCCACCGCTTCCAGGGCCGCCAAGCGGCTGGCATTGCCTTGCGCGGCGCCAGCGGCCTGGCGGGCCTCCAGCTCGCGCACCAGCGGCAAGACCTTCTGGCCGAAGTATTCGACTTCCTCGATGAAGTGCAGGAAGCCGGTCAGCACCAGGTCCACACCGACCGCCTTCAAGGCCACGATGCGCTCGGCGATCTGTTGCGGTGTGCCGATCAGGTTGGTCTTGAAACCATCGTTGTATTGCACCAGGTCTTCGAAGCTGGACTTGGCCCAGTTGCCCTCGCCTTCCGGCGACGCCTTGCCGGCCTGCTTGACGGCGTCGCCAAAGGCGTGCACCGCTTCCACGTGGGCGTGCTTGATGATGTCCTCCAGCACGGCTTGCGCCTCTTCCTCGGTATCGCGGGCGATCACGAAGGCGTTCACGCCGATGCGCACCTTGTGGCCGTTCTGTGCGGCCTTGGCCTGGATGTCGTCGATCTGCGCCTTCAATGCCTCGACCGTATTGCCGTTGGTGAAGTACCAGTCCGAGACGCTGGCCGCATTGTCGCGCGCCGCACGGGAGCTGCCGCCCTGGAAGATTTCCGGGTGCGGTTTCTGGACCGGCTTGGGGCTCAGGGTGTAATTGTTGAAGCGATAGAAATCGCCCTTGAAGGTGAAGTCATCCTGGGTCCAGATCCCCTTCAGTGCCTGAATGAATTCATGGGAACGACGATAGCGTTCATCATGTTCCAGCCAGGGTTCGCCGATGGCCTGGAACTCGCCCTTGAACCAGCCGCTGACCACGTTGATGGCGATGCGGCCATTGGAGATGTGATCGATGGTGGCGATCTGCTTGGCCACCACGGCCGGATGCCACGGCCCCGGCAGGATCGCGGCCAGCACCTTGAGCTTGGTGGTGGCGTGCAGCAGGGCCTGGCTGAAGGATACCGATTCGTGCTGGTATTCGGCACCATAACCGGCGGTGAAGCGGATCTGGCTCAAGGCATATTCGAAGCCGGCTTTTTCAGCGGCCACGGCCAGGCGCTGGTTGTACTCCAGGCTCCATTCGGTACGCTGCGGGATCTTGCTGACCACCAGGCCGCCACTGACATTGGGCACCCAATAGGCGAACTTGACAGCATCGGTGCGGGCGGCGGAAGCGTTGTGGGAGGTGTGGGAGGTATGGGAGGGGGCTTGGCTCATGGAGAATCTCCTTGGGGAATTCGGGTAATCGGGGGGAGTGAAAAATGAATTCAGTGCATCGATGTCATGCGTTGCTACGTGCGGCAGCCAGCGCCTGCAATACCGGCAGTGCGCGTTGCACGGTCAGTGCGATGCGCTCCTGCAAGGCGGTGCTGGTGACGGTTTCGTTGTCGAATTCCTGGGCATTGGCATACACGCCCAGCGGCAGCGTGAGGGTCTGGAAGAAAGCGAACAGCGGACGCAACTGGTGATCGATGATCAATGCATGGCGATCGCTGCCACCGGTGGCCGCCAGCAGGACCGGCTTGCCGAACAGCGACTCCTGCGGCACCAGATCGAACAGGTGCTTGAACAAACCCGAGTAGGACCCGCGATAGACGGGGCTGCCCGCCAGCAGCAGGTCAGCCGCTTCGATGGCGGCGATCTTCTGGCGTACCGGCGCGGGCAACTGGTCCAGTTCAGTGGCACCGAGCAACTGCCCGGTCAGATCCGACAGGGC
Organism: Herbaspirillum sp. B65; assembly: GCF_000333555.1. Lineage (NCBI taxonomy): Bacteria > Pseudomonadati > Pseudomonadota > Betaproteobacteria > Burkholderiales > Oxalobacteraceae > Herbaspirillum > Herbaspirillum sp. B65. The sequence goes on from NZ_BADI01001053.1 coordinate 12,488, forward strand.
CACCACTTCGGTCTGGATGCTCAGGTGCTGGCCCAGTTGCGCGGCAATGGCATTGAGCAGGCCCAGGGTACGGGAGGGACGGCGGCCGCTTCCGGCGACGACGACGACTTGCAGTGGACGGCTCATGAAAAGGACTCTCCTTGGCTGACTTGAGGGGAACGCGACATCGATTGCGTACCCTCCTCTTCAGCGAAGAGCGTGCCAGCCTGCAAAGCCTTGCAAATCAAAGACTTGCCAAAAATCGCCTTACTGCTGCAGCAGCAATGTGCGCAATGGCTGCTGCTGGAGCAGCAATCGTTGGCAGACGAAATGACTTATTTTTTTAGGTTTGGATATCCCGCTTCACCTGCCTCCAGCAGCTGTCTCCACATCCCGACAGACCACCGTAAGTCCCTTGTCAGACAAGCTTTTTCGGGCAAGCAACCAAAACAAACCGAGCATACTTATGCTGAATTGGTCGTTAAGAAGCTTGGCGCATATTGTTAGAATTAATTTCACCTTCCCCCCGCATCGCTACCCTCGTTGGGATCACTCCCATGAGCTCGGAGCCTGACATGAACGCCAGCAATCGCTCTGCCCATCTGTATGCGCTGCCCTCCTCCACCGAGGCTGCACGCACTGTCACGCCACTGCTGACGCTCCCCCATGCGCGCAAGCTCGGCACCTCCATTCGCGCTACCGCTCAGGTCTTTCACGACCCGGTGTCGGTAGCCTTGCTGGAACGGGTGCAGATGGTGGCACCCAGCGACGCCAACGTGGTCATCATCGGCGCCACCGGCACCGGCAAGGAATTGATTGCGCGCCACGTGCATGAGTTGAGCTCGCGGCGCGGTGGTCCGTTCGTGGCCGTGAACTGCGGGGCGTTTTCCGAGAACCTGGCCGAAAGCGAATTGTTCGGCCATGAAAAAGGCGCCTTCACCGGTGCCATCGCCCACAAGGCGGGATGGTTCGAAGCGGCCAATGGCGGCACGCTGTTCCTCGATGAAATCGGCGACCTGCCACTGGCGATCCAGGTCAAGCTGTTGCGTGTGCTGCAGGAGCGCGAAGTGGTGCGCCTGGGTTCGCGTCGCAGTATTCCGATTGACGTGCGCATCATCGCCGCCACCAACGTGCGCTTGCAGGATGCGGTGGCAGCCGGGCATTTCCGCCAGGATCTTTACTATCGTCTGCAGGTGGTGCAGTTGACCATTCCGCGGCTGCGCGAACGGCCCGAAGACATCCTGCCGCTGGCCTATCACTTCCTCGATGAATACCGCCAACGCCTGGGCTATGGCGCCCGTGGCATTGATGCCGAGGGCGAACGCAAGCTGCGCAGCCACGACTGGCCCGGCAATATCCGCGAGCTGGAAAACGCCATCCATCATGCCCTGCTGATCTGCCAGGATGAGCAACTGCGCGCCGAGCACTTGCACCTCTCCCACGTGGAGCGGCTGGGTGCAGCCCGACCAGTGGCGGGCAGCCATGCCGACGATCCGCTGCAAGCCCTGGAGCAGGTCTTGCAGTCGCTGTTCAACCAGTCCCAGGCCGGCTTGTTCGAAAAGATCGAAGACACCGTCTTTCGTACCGCCTTCGAATTCTGCGAACGCAATCAAGTGCAGGCCGCGCGCCTGCTCGATATCAGTCGCAACGTGCTGCGTGCGCGCCTGATCCGCACCGGGCAGATCTCCGCACTGAAATAAGCCCTATTGCAAAATAACAACTATTGCTGACAATTTTTCACAAAAATCTTACACTTCACCAACAATTGTTAACGATTATCATTTATATTCGGCCTCCCGATTATTTGCATGGCAGGTTGAATTTCGATGACGACGCAACAAGCATTTCCCACTACCGCCTGCTGGCTGGCCGCCAGCCTGATCACTGCAGCGCCCCTGGCCTGGGCACAAACGCCGGCCCAGGACAGTGGCAGTGCGACCGCCTTGCCGGAGGTCAGCGTCTCGGCCAGCAAGGATAAGAGCAGCTACCTCGCGCCCAGCACCAGCGGCGCCACCCGCACCGATACCCCGTTGATGGAAATCCCGCAGGCCGTGCGTGTGATGACCACCCAGCAGATCGAAGACCTGGGCGCGGTGCGCCTGGCCGATACGGTGGATTACGTCAGCGGCATCAGTCGGCTCAATGACTTCGGCGGTACCTGGGACAACTTCGCCATCCGCGGCTTCAGCAGCACCGACATGGGTTTCCTGGTCAATGGCTTCCCCGGTTCGCGCGGCTACAACCCGCGCCGCGATACGGCCACCATCGAGCGTATCGAATTCCTCAAGGGTCCGGCGGCGGCGCTCTATGGCAGCAGCGAGCCGGGCGGCACCATCAACATCGTCACCAAGAAACCGCAGTTCACCCGCAACAACAGCGCCGAGTTGAGCGCCGGCACAGGTGGCCTCAAGCGCGCCACCGTGGACAGCACCGGGCCGCTGAGCCAGAACCTGGCCTATCGCCTCATTGCCATGACCGAGGAGGGCGACAGCCGCTCCAGCCTGCTCAGCAATCGTCGCTCGCTGGTGGCGCCGTCGCTGGCCTGGGTGATCGACAAGGACACCCTACTGAACTACGAAGCCGAATTCCTGCAAGCCAGTACGCCCCTGGACCGTGGACTGATCAACGTGCGCGGCGTACTGGGTGGCTTGCCGCGCGACCGTGTGCTCAACGAACCCTCGGACGGCAACATGGCCATGCGCAGTAACACCCACCAGCTCACGCTGGAACGCACCCTGTCCGAACAATGGCGTGCCAAGCTCGGCGCCAGCTACAAGGAAAGCAGCTTCGACGGTTTCTATACCGAAGCCGCTCTCAGCAATCCCCTGGCCGCCGACAACCGCACCCTGAGGCGCACCCGCACCTGGCGTCAGCTTCCCTCGCGCGATACTTCGGTGCAGGCCGAGCTGCAAGGCAACTTCAGCACCGGCGCCATCGGCCACACCCTGCTGCTCGGGGCGGAGAGTTCCACTTTGTGGATGAATACCGAAATCCTGCGCTCGGCCGCCCTCACCTCCATCGACATCTACAATCCGGTCTATGGCAGCAGCCCCCTGCTACCGCTGACCAATCGCACCAGCAGCTCGGACGAACACCAGCGTGTCAAGGCCGTGTTCGTCCAGGACCAGTTGAGCCTGTCGTCGCAATGGAAGCTGCTGGCCGGCTTGCGCTGGGACCAGTACAACCAGAGCATCCAGAACCGCGTCGGCGGTGTGACCAACACCTCGCAACAGCAAAGTGCGGTCTCTCCGCGCGCCGGCATCAGCTATCTGCCCAATGCCTGGAGTTCGCTCTACCTGTCGGCGGGCAAGTCCTTCCGTCCCAATAGCGGGGTGGACGTCAACGGCCGCGCCTTCGATCCACAGCATTCGACCGCCTATGAAGCCGGCCTCAAGCTGCAGACCAGCGATGAACGCCTGGGCGCCAACTTCGCCCTCTACGACATCACCAAGACCAACGTGCTGACCGCCAGCGACGTCCCCGGCTTCATGGTGGCCGCAGGCGAAGCCAAGAGCACCGGCTTCGAAGCCGATGCCTATGGTCAATTGGATGCGCACTGGCGCATCTCGGCCAATTTTTCCTGGGACAACGCGCGCGTGACCAAGGACAAGACCCTGGCAGCCGGCACCCGCCTGACCAATATCCCGGCCTATAGCGCCGGCCTGCTGGCCATCCGCGAGGATGCTACCGCCAGCGGTGCGCGTTATGGCCTGGGTGGCGGCATCAACTATGTGGGCAATCGTTCGGGCAATACGGCCGACACCTACTCGCTGCCAGCCTATGCCACGGTCAAGCTGCTGAGCTACTGGCAGGTGAGCAAGCATGTGCGGCTGTCGCTGGATGTGAACAACCTCTTCAATCGCAACTACTATCCGGGCTCGTGGAACAACCTCTACGTGATGCCGGGGGCGGAGCGTACCGTGGTGGCGCGCATGAAGATCGATCTGTAAGCATCAGCAACAGCCCCAATGACAACGCCCCGGTGCGCGCAAAGCGGACCGGGGCGTTTTTATTCTGTGGATAGGCATCAGCGGCCAGGTAGCGGCCACTGTGCAATGTAGAACTCATTTCATCAATAGGCCCTAGTGTGATATGCCAATGTCGATCACGATGCCGAGCGGATGCCTGACCTGTCCATTGACTGCCGTCCCGTTTGCCAGGGTCAGGGTACATCCTGCGATCGTCGGCATCGTTCCCTTACCCTTGGCAGTATGGCGCGCAGCCGCAATCCCCTCCATGGCTGCACAGCGCCGGTGCGGGCTGGCGCCCGCTGTGCCCCCCGACACATCCCGGCAGGGTTCGGCCAAGCAACTGTATTACAAGCGAGGCAATTTGATTAGCCGTCTTTTTGCGAAAGAACTCATTAATCCTGCTTAACAATGAGTCCAAACCCAGTCGGGGCGGCGGCGCTGTGACGCAATTGCACGAAATGATTTATCACACTTGTTAAAAACAGGCCCCTAATCAATCCTCGCGAAATGTAATACATTGGCGCAAACCCCGGCCCTGCTGCGGGCACGCCATGCCACCTTACCACTCCACCCGATCCGATGACGCGCCTAAGACGAATCCCTGTCAGCCAACTGAGCATAGGCATGTATTTTTCCGGCTTCGATGGCGCATGGATTGCCTCGCCCTTCTGGCGCGCCAGCTTCCTCATTCGCACCGAGGCCGAGGTGCGGCAAGCACAACAGGCCGGACTCGGACATTGCTGGATCGACGTGTACAAGGGCTTGGCACCGAGCAACGAGCTACACGCGCCGAGCACGGCCTCCGATGACTCCCCCGCGCCACCTGCCGCAGAGCGGGAAGCCCTGAATCCCGACCTGCTCGAAGCGCTGCGGCTCTACGAAATGGGCCATCAGACCGCGCAGGACGTATTCAACCAGGCGCGTCTGGGCAAGTCGCTGGACGTGGCCAAGTGCAAGGAACTGGTGGAACAGATCGCAGCCTCCGTGGCGCACAATGCCGACGCCCTGTTGAGCATCATCCGCCTCAAGCGCGCCGATGAATACACCTACCTGCATTCGGTTGCGGTCTGCACCATGATGGTGGCACTCGGACGCACCCTGGGTCTGGACGACACCGCCTGCCAACAGGCCGGGCTGGCCGGATTCCTGCACGATGTAGGCAAGGCCTTCATCCCGCTGGAAGTGCTCAACAAACCCGATCTGCTCACCGAGCAGGAATACAAGATCGTACAGCGCCATCCCGTGCTGGGACACGCCTATCTGAGCGGCCTGGTGGGCGTACCTGACGAAGTGCTGGACGTATGCCTGCATCACCACCAGAAGATCGATGGCTCAGGCTACCCCGCACGCCAGCATGACCAGCAGATAAGCCTGTTTTCACGTATGGCAGCGGTGTGCGATGTGTACGACGCAGTCACTTCGCACCGCGTCTACAAGAAGGCCTGGGACCCGGCCGAATCGCTCTCGCGCATGGCCTCCTGGCAGGGGCATTTCGACCGTACCATCTTCCTGGCCTTCGTAAAGATGCTGGGCATCTACCCGCTGGGCTCCATCGTCACCTTGCGCTCGGGACGCACGGCGCTGGTGATCCAACAGAACCGCAAGGACCTGACGCGCCCGGTGGTGAAAGCCTTCACCACCACTGCGGCGATGGAGGTGATGGAGCACGAGATCGTCGACCTGTCCGCTGCCGGCCAGACCGATACCATCGTCGAGCGCAGCGGACAGGACTGGCTCAGGAGCCATGAACTGGTGACCGGCCCATGGCCGACCATGATCAAGGGGGCCGATGCCAGCGCGGTGACCCCGCGCTCTCCGATGGCATCCATCAGCCGGGATGGAAGCTATCGTCCCCGGCCGGATGGCAACGCCTGAAATAAGCCTGGATCTGCGCGATGCAGGCCAGGATCTTGGCCGGTACCGCATCGCGATACTTGGTGGTGAGGAAGGCGCAATAGCTATCCAGCGACCACTCCGGCAGCACGAGCTGTAGCCGTCCGGCATCCAGGTCATCCTGGACCTTGTTCTTCAACAGGCGCGCCACGCCATGCCCCTGCAAGACCAACTTGCGCAAGGAGCGGGCATGGTTGACGGCGATGCGTGGCGTCAGTCGCAACTGCGCACAATGCCCCGCGCGGTTGCGCAAGGTCAGATCCACACCAGCGGGCGTGAAAAAGAGGAAATGATGCAACAACAGATCTTCGGGACGGCGGATCGGCGCCTGCCTTTGCAGGTAAGCAGGTGAGGCACACAATACCGCTTCAAACCGGGTCAACGGAACATCACCGGCAGCGGGCATCTTTCCTACGCGCAAGGCGAGGTCGACGCTGTTATCCATCAGGTCGACATTGTAGTCGTTGACGTCGATGTTGATCTTGAGTTGCGGATGACTGCGGATGAATTCCTCCAGTGCCGGCACCAGGTATTCGGCAGCCATGAAGCTCGAGGTAGCAATGCGCAACTCGCCCACCAGTTCCTTGTGCAGGCTTTCAGTATTTTCCCGGGCCTCGTTGGCCAGCGCGACGATGCGCGCACAATGGGCATAGAAGCCTTGGCCGGCTTCGGTCAGGCACAGCTTGCGCGTGGTCCGGTGCAACAGCGTGGTGCCAAGGATGGCTTCCAGGGCAGTGATGTGCTGGCTGACCGAGGAAGAGGTCAGCCCCAGTTCGCGGGCTGCCTTGGAAAAGGCGCCCAGCTCGACCACGCGGGAAAAGATCACCATGCGGGGCAGGTAATCCATGGCATTGTTTTTCATTATTTGCGCGCAAAAAGAGGCGATCGGAAAGATCGACTATAGCGCGGCTGATGGCATGGCAAGGTCAGAAGCTGGGCGGGAGAAGCAGGGCTTTTCTTCTTTCACGGCAGGTGTGAGCGTGTCGTTGATGCGCAAGATGCCGAAATGAAACATAAAGCGGGGTGCGCACTCTTTACGGACAACGAAAGTCCCGTTTTTTGAGTGTAGTACTGGCCGTTTCGCCAAAAGCCTCGCGATACCGGCGTGAAAACTCGCCGAGGTGGTTGAATCCGTAGCGATAGGCGATCTCGGTGACGTTGCCCGTTTCTTGCCCGGAAGACAAGGCTGCGTGAACGGCTTGCAATCGCTGTTCGCGCAGCCATTGCATGGGCCCCATGCCGGCATGGTGATGGAATAGCCATTGCAGGGTCCGGGCAGGCATGTCCAGTGCCCGCGCCAGGCCGAGCAGCGTAACAGCTTGCTCCATGTGCGCCAGCAGATACTCTTGCGCCTTGCGCAATTGCGCCGAACCTGCCGCCGCGGGAGGCGGTCGCCGCCCCATCTGCGAATGCGGCTGATTCAGCAGCAATGCCGTTACCAGCAAATCCTCGACGCGACTGGCCAGGTGGAAATACGGTCCGCTGCGGCAGTCCTGGTGTGCGCACTCGGCCATCAACTGCAGTACCGATGCAATGGCGCCCCATGAGGTTTCATGACAACGGATGCGACTGTCGAAGCATACCGGCAACACCGGCGCTTGCCCGGTAAGCGCCTGCCATCCTGCATGGACCGCCGGGCGTTCTATCCTGATGAGCAATTGCACCAGGTCGGCACTGACAGAGAAACTGCACGCCTGAGCACCACCGGCGATGAAGGCCTGACCAGCGACGACACGTTCTTCCTCGCGGCCGTGACGATATTCGATCGAACCTCGCATCGGCATCCCCAGGACGTAATAGTCCTCCAGGCAACCAGGATCGATGGCCACCTGTGCCTCCCAGGTATGCCGACTCACTGAAAGCCGGCCAATGGATAGGTGATCCAGTCGTGCACGCAATCTGCGCTGTCGGCCGATAAAACGCAGCTTGTGGGGATGGAAGACACGTCCGTAGAAAGCGGTGGCTTCCTCGACATCCTGCGTATCGAAGAGCATCTTGCCATCGAAATTGGTGGCGGAAAATGCCGACCATGCAGGGGCGAGTGGACTCATGGCAAAGACTCCGCAAGAAATGGAGAAAGGACGCGTCCAGAGTGGGCGCGATGGTAGCCGATGTTAGAGGCAGTGTGCAAAGCCGTCAAACCCATACGTCGGTGCCTGTGACATTTTTAACAGATGCTTGCGCATTTCCGATGGGCCTTGCGCTATTCCGATTGTGCTGTCCTCGGCATTTTCGTATTCTCCAGCAGATCAAAACGGAGAAACCATGAAACCAGTCAAACCGGATCCTGCCAGTCGCCGCTTCATTACCACAGGCGAAGTCATCGGCGCGCTGGATCGTCCAGGCATTCATGCATGGCGCGGTATCCCCTATGCAGCCGCGCCGGTAGGAGCCCTGCGCTGGTGTGCACCGCGCGCTGCATCGCCCTGGGAGGGAACCCGGCCTTGCCTGGAGCATGGCCCCATGGCCCCGCAGTATGGGGGCCTGCTGGCCCCGGTGCCGGCCAGTGCACATGGACATGTCGTGGGCCAGGAGGACTGCCTGAACCTGAACGTATTCGCACCGGCATGGGAGCCGGACCAGGTGCCAGGCCCGGGACAGCAGCGCGCAGTCATGTTGTGGATCCATGGCGGCGGCCTGGCGGTGGGTACATCGGCTTCGTATGACGTGGTACGCAATTACGTGCAACACGAGGACGTACTGGTGGTGACCATCAACTACCGGCTTGGCATACTGGGTTGGTTCACCCATCCGGCACTCGCGGCGGACGGTGCCAGTGCAGAAGAACGTTCTGGCAATTTCGGCTTGCTGGATTGCATCGCAGCCTTGCAATGGGTCAGATCCCATATCGGCTCCTTTGGCGGCGATCCGGACAAGGTCACGATCTTTGGCGAGTCCGCTGGCGCGCAAATGGTATTACTGCTATTGGCCAGTCCGCTGGCCACGGGGCTGTTTCACCGTGCAATTGCACAGTCACCAGTCACGATGAGCGCCAGCCTCGAGGAAGCAGTCAAGCGTAACGACCATTTGCTGGATTGCCAGCGCGCCAGTTCGGAAGAACTCACGCTCAGGCTCTGGTGCAAAGCCTTCCCCCAACTGACTGAGCAATCCGCGCTGACCCAGATCGCTTCGCTCTCGCCACAGCAGCTGGCATCATTCCTGCGCACCAGGACCAGTGAGCAATTGCTGGCAGTGGTGGAGCCTGGTACCGCTGGCATCTACCTGACGCCGCGCCCTACGCGCGACGGCGTGGTGCTGCCGCAGGCGCCGCTCACGGAGGTCTTCGCCAGCGGAAAATGGAACCGCGTGCCCGTGATCATCGGTTCCAACCGCGATGAATACCGCACCTTCATTGCCGACAAGCCTGAGCATGTGCGTTTCATCGGCCCCCTCCCCGTCTTGCGCGATCGTACTGCCTATCAGCTGGAGTCCGGCTATCTCTCGCGTGCCTGGCGCGCCGCGCATGTGGACAGCATTGCCGATGCGATGCTCCAGGGTGGGCATGAGGACGTGTGGAGCTACCGCTTCGACTGGGACGAAGAACTCCGTCTTCCCCTGGTCAGGCCGGACCTGTTGCTCGGTGCTTGCCATGCCGTGGAGATGGCTTTCGCTTTTGGCGATCTGGACGGCGAGTTCGATCCTTTCCGCGTCAATACGATTTTCAACCGGTCCGGGCGTCATTATCTGGCCCTGGCCATGCGCCAGGCCTGGACGTCGTTTGCCCGCGACGCGCACCCGCGTTTGCCGCAACCAATGCGCTGGCCGCGCAGGACACTCTCCGGCCAGGAAGAATCGCTCATCCTGGACAGTCCACGTGACGGCGGCATTCGCATGGCCCGCGCCCGCCAGAACATGATGCAGATCCTGCAGGCCATCACGACCGACTCCCACATCCCCACTCCGCAGATGCGGTGCCAGATCTATGCACGTCTTTACGTGTGGTCGCCGCTCTTCGCCGGCTATGCCGATCAAGCCGACTACCAGCGGTGGTGTGCAGAACTTGACTGCCACATCGCCGCGAGCCAGTTTCGCCCACGCCTGCAGATCTAGCCGGGAGGGCGTTCCATCGGGCGCTGCGCAAAGCGATGCAGCGCCTGTTTCAACTCGTCAAGAAGGTGGCGCCGGCAACGTGGCCGCTACCCCCTGGGGGAAGAACGCATTTTCCCAGATAGCGCCGAGTCCCGCCGAATCCCGCCGAGCCCCAGCGAGCCCAAGCGAGCCCTTTACTCACGAACCGTTGTACGAGTTCCTGTTCAATCCCGAGTTGACCATGGCAAACACCGGCCCACGTGGACTCATGCGCATCCCAGGCCTGAGCTTGCGCCAAGGCAGATCAGCCGGATTGGCCAGCATGGGGCCGGGGGCCTTCGCTACCAGTACCGCCTGCGCAATAGGCTGGAAATCGGCGCGGAAGTGGACCGAGCTCTTGTTGACCAGGATTTTCTTCTGTTCCGGGGTAATCCCCGCCAATCGATACAGATTCCGTTCCAGCATCTGCGCCTTGGAGGATCCCACCGCAATCTCGATGCCGCCATAACGCAGACCTGCGACCGGCCCCAATTGCACCACCATGCCCTGCATCATTGGCCCGTCGTAGCGACACGTCCCGTCCGAGAGCGCAATCACCTCGAATTCGCCCTCGAAAGGACTGTCCCCCTCGATCCCCGCAACGCCTCCCAGGCACAATTTGACGCGCGCGCCGATACCGGCCGCATGGGCTGCGGCGGCGGCCTTGGGGTCGTAAATCAGGCCGATGGCTGCGCCCTGGGCGTCATTGTCCACCAGGGCGCGCAACATGCCCATGGTGTTGGCATCGCCTCCTGCACCAGGATTGTCCTGCGTATCGGCAATCACAACTGGCTTGGATGCGCTGGCAGACAAGCGCATCGCTTCCTTCACCGCCGCATCGGGGGTAAGGAAAGGGACTTCCCACTTTTCCTCTTCATCCAGCATCCGCTGGTATAGCGCCTCTACAGCCTGCTGCAACTGTGCCGGATGGGTCCCATAGCCCCACAGCACCGGCCCGCACTCAGGAAAGTCCGCTGCCGGAAATCCAGGGCAGAAGGACATCGACAGTATGCTTCCCTGTTCCTGTTCTGCCATGCGTTCGTAGATCGATTTGGCCGGGTCGATCAAGGTGCACATGGCGTTGATCGGAATCAGGAATGGCAGACGATGAGATGATTTGCAGATGGCCTTGCGGTCTTCCAGGAATCTCTGCATGAGCGCATAGGCGCGCCGACCGGTATCGGCCATATCGACGTGTGGATAGGTGCGATACGCCACCAGACCATCGGCCGCCGACAGCATCGCCTCCGTGACATTGGCGTGCAAGTCCAGCGATGCGATGATGACCGTCGATGCCGGTACCGCCCGGCGGAGCGCTTGCAGCAGGCTGCCTTCGCCGTCATCTGTGTGTTCGGCGACCATTGCTCCGTGCAGGTCAAGATAGATGGCGTCCACCTGCTCCTTGCCTGCCGCCGCAATGATGTCGCGCGTAATACGTTCATATGCGTCTTGGGTCACATGGGCCGAAGGACTGGCGCCGGCCCAGAGAACCGGCACCAGCACATGCCCGTCTACCTCGGCAGCCTGGATGAATCCTCCGGCAGGAAGATTCACATCCCGTAGCGCCAGCACCTCAGCGCCGCGGCAGAGCGGCGGATGCCCTTCTCCTTTCAGGAAATTTTCATAGGCCGCCTTGGAAGGCGCGAACGTATTGGTTTCGTGTTGAAAACCGGCGACAAGAATTCTTTTTTGCATTCACGATGCCTCTTAGGTTTGCGATGTAATGGGGCGTGCGGCGACCGCCAGATGGGGCATCCTGTTCAATGCCAGCAGCACGAATGCGGTGAACAGCAGAACTGCCATGATCCAAAGCCCGGCGTGGGTGTTGCCCGTCATCTGCCGCGTCCAGCCGATGAGGGTCGGACTGACGAATCCACCGATGAGGCCAATGGTATTGATGAGGGCAATCCCGCCGGCCGCAGAGTCGCCCTTGATGAGTTGCGGCGGGATGGCCCAGAACACCGTGTAGGCGACCCAGATGGCGGCCGTCGCGACCGTCATGAACAACATCGACACCAGCAGATTGCCACTGTTGAGCGTGGCTGCCAGCAGGGTCACGGCGGCAATGACGGCAGGAATCGCACTATGCCAGCGACGTTCATGGTGACGGTCGGATGTGTAGCTGAAGATCACCATGCACACGGCCCCGGCCGCATAGGGAATGGCGGTAAACAAGCCGATCTCGGTGAGGTCGCTCACGCCGGCTTCCTTGACGATGGTGGGCAGCCAGAAATTGACTGCATAGATGCCGCAGATAAGACAGAAGTAGGCGATGGCCAGTTGATAGACCTTGGGGTCGCGCAGCACATGAAGGAAAGAGTGATGCCTGGTCATCGTCGGAGCGATGTCTTCCAGCAGCGATTTCTTTTCGCCATCGCTTAGCCATTTGGCATCCTGGGGACGGTCGGCCAGTACTTTCAGACAGGCCACTCCCAATACCACACAGGGCAGACCTTCCAGCAAGAACATCCACTGCCAGCCGGTCAGGCCATGCACCTGGTGGAAGGACTTCATGAGCCAGGCCGACAGCGGCGCACTGATGATGCCCGCCAGTGGTGCGGCGAGCATGACGATGGCCATGACACGCGCCATGCGACGCTGTGGATACCAACAGGTGAGATAGAAGATCATCCCTGGTGCGAAGCCGGCCTCGAATACGCCCAGCAAGAATCGCAGGACATAAAAGGAGGTTTCGTTGGTCACGAACATCATCGAGGCCGAGGTCAAGCCCCATAGGATCATGATGCGGCTGATGACTTTACTTGCACCAAGTCTGGGCAGCAGAAGATTGCTGGGAATCTCGCACATGGCATAGCCGATAAAAAAGATACCGGCCCCCAGACCGTATGCCGCGTCCGAAAGACCCAGGTCAGATTGCATCTGCAACTTGGCAAAACCGATATTGATGCGGTCCAGGCAAGCGAACAGGTAGCACAGGAGGAGGAAGGGTAAAAGGCGGAAATTGATTTTTCGATAGAGCTCGGTCATTACTACGTGTTGCTGGTCGGCTACGTACATGGTTTCTCTCCCGAAATGTTTTAGATCGTTGTTTCGATTTAATATTCGATGGTTTGAAGATAGGTAGCAATAGCAACTTTGTTGACATATCGTTGCTCACAGAGCAACGCAAAGGATCTCCATGCGCGAATTGAATCAGCGGCGGCTCCGCTACTTTTATGAAGTGCTGACGCACCGGTCGATCCGGGGAGCAGCCGAAAGTCTCAATACGTCACCCTCGGTCATTGCCCGGCAAATCAAGTTGCTTGAAGAGGAAATCGGAACGCTGCTGTTCGAGCGCCAGGCTCGGGGCGTATTGCCGACCGCTGCCGCCGAACTGCTTCTGGATTTCTGGCGCGGCTGCCAATCCCAGCAGGAGCAGTTCGAAGAACGCCTATCCTCTCTGCATGGCTTGCAGTCTGGCGCGGTACGGATCGTTACCAGCGAAGGCTATGTGGATTCACTGATGGAACAGGTCATCGCCCTGTTCTGTGCCAGCTATCCCGGCATCCATGTCACGATGGACGTTCTGGCGGTCAGCGAGTTGATCGACGAAGTGGTGGAAAATCGCGCGCACATCGGACTGGCCTACAACCCTCCGGCGCACCCGGAAATCAAGTACATGACTTCTTCCAGCCAGCCCCTCGCCTTGCTGGTACGTGCCGGTCACCCGTTGGCCAGGCGCGGTAAAAAGGTCAGTGTTCGCGAGCTGCTGGATTACCCTCTGGGGCTGATGCCGGAAGCCTATGGCATCGGGAAGGCGGTGCAGATGATGGCCTACGCCGAGAATCTGGAGCTTCGCCCCACGTTCACCACGAATTCACTGGCCTCGTTACGGCTGTTCGCCAGGGACACGGATGGCATCACATTCATCGGCGGCGGAGCGATGATACGGGAAGTCGTTTCAGGCGAGCTGGTGATTCTTCCGATTGATTATCCAATGTTCAAGAAAGTGAAAGCACGTCTTTTTGTGCGCGCAGGGCGGCCACTCCCCGAAGCGGCATCTGAACTATTGAACTGGATACGTGCGCGATTGACGGCCTTTGAATGACCGCGGCCGATGCAGCAACTCGCCCACCCTCATGGCACTGGAACATACGCCATGAGGGTGATGTGGTGCTGGCAGCGATCAGAAGCGATAGCTCAACGCCAGCGTACTGACCAAGGGATCAAGCCTGACATCGGCACTGGCTGCACTCCCACCAAAGGCCGGCAGCGTGCCGGTGGCGGTGGTACTGGCCCAGATCTTCTTCACATCCAGCACCAGGCTCCAGTGTTCGTTGAACGGCACGTTCACACCGAGTTGCAAGACCGGGCCGAAGGCGCTCCTGGTCTTGAGCCCTTGTACGAAACCATCCTGCGAGTTGAAGACATGGGTGTAGTTGAGGCCGGCTCCGATGTAAGGCTGAACCGGTGCGCCAGCAAAGAAGGTATGCCGTAGCGACAGCACGGCCGGGCCATACTTGACCTTGCCCAGCGTACCGGCACTGGACAGCGTGCCGCTGCCGGTGAGGGTGGTGGTCGGTGGCAGGCCCAGGGCCAGCTCGGCGCTCCAGTGCTCATCGAAACGATAGACCACGCCGAAGGCCAGCGAGTCATTGCTGGACGCATTGGCATTGCCACCGGGCACCTCCACGCCATTGACCCTGACGTGGGCGGTGGGAGAGAAGGCGATGTGAGCCAAGCCGCCATAGACACTCCAGGGAGATTGCTGCGCCGATGCATTGCCCGTCTGCAAGGCCAGTACGACCAGCATCGGCATCATGGTAATTATCTTCATATCGTTCTCCCTGGCTCAGTCGCGACCGGCTTGCAGGACGGCTTGCGCCAGACCGGCGGGGTCAGTGAACATGACCTCGTGGCTACCCTCTGCTTCGACATAGCGGAACAAGCCCAGGCGCTCCGACAGCCGCGGATGCCAGGGCAGGCTGTGGGGCAAGGCGGTGTCCTGGCGGCAGTTGATGTAGGACTTGCCGATGGGCAGTTCAGCCGTGGGCAGGCGCAAGGCCAGGCCATCGGTGAAGCAGCGGTGGGGTTGCGGATGCAGTTGCTGGAAGGCCTGCAGCGCCAGGGTGGCATCGGCATCGTTGATGAAGTTTTCGCGCCAGATCGGATAGGGCAGCATCACGGCGCCGTCGTTGGCCTGCGCCAGCGACTGGAAGAGCGCGCGGTAATGCGGCGGTGCCATGTCGGCCAGGCTTTCACCCGGCAGGGGAACGAAGGCATTGAGGTAGATCAGGCGCTGCAAGCGATGCGCCACCCGGTCGGCCACGCCCGAGATCAGCATTCCGCCATAGCTGTGGCCCAGCAGTCGAACCTGCTGCAGGTCATGCTGTTGCAGGTATTGTTCCAGCGAGTCCACGCAGTCTTGCAGGCTCAGGTTCTGGTAATCCTCCTGGGGCCGGTTGCCCGCCAGCGTGGGGCAATGCACGATGTGGCCCTGCTCGCGCAGGTAATGCGCCGTGGCTTCAAAGGTCGCGCCGGTATGCCATGCACCATGCACCAGGACATAGGTATCGGATGCCATGTTTGTCTCCTTGATGTTGTTGTCGGAGACTGCATGTTGCCTTGCCGGGTGGCGCAAGAATTGCCGTTTCGTGCCGCGGGGATGGCCGATCAGTGCCTAATGCTCTCGTGCCATCTGCTGGCGCGTCTGGCTGGGACGCTGGCCGGTGCAGGCCTGCCAGGCGCGGGAGAAATGCGAGGCATCCAGCCAACCGGCGCGACGGCCGATCTCGGCGATGCTCAATAGCCGGCAACCGGGTGAGGCCAGCATCCTGCGCGCCGCGGCAATGCGGTGCTGGTTCAGCAACGCGGAAAAACTCATGCCTTGCCGTGCCAGCACCCGATACAGGGTCCGCACCGAGATGCCCAGTCGTGCGGCAACCTCGGCGGCCCCCAGGCCGGGTTCGGCGAAATGCGCTGCTACCAGGGCATCGATACGATTGACCAGGGCATCGTCCGCATCCGCCTGAGATGCTTCCAAACGCCCCTGGCTGAAAGTGGCAGCGATCAAGCCACCCAGGTGATCGCGATGCTGCGCAGCCGGCAGTATCGGCGCAGCGGTGGCGACCTGGCGCAGATAAGCGCCCAGCACCGCGCCCCAACCGCTGCTGCCATCGATGCGTTGCCCGAGCAAGGCTCGGGTATTCGGCAACCAGGCATCAAGCCAGCTGATGGGGATCTGCAACGAGAGAGTATCGACCCGTTCGGGGAAATGCAGCTCGTAGCAGCGGCGCGAGTCGATCAGCACCAGGTCACCGGGCAGCAGGCGTGCCTGGCCCAGGTCGCACTGGATGACGTTACAGGGTGTGGCTTGCTTGCACAGCAGGTAGTAGTAATTGCAATCGCTGCGACTGATGGCGCCACGGGTGCGAAAGACCTGCTGGGCGCTGCCGGTGACCCGGTTCAGTCGCAACTCGGCCAGGTCCTGCGACTCCAGCTGGGCCGAGAAATCCTGGCGCCTGCCGGAGTCGGCATCCATCTCGAGAAAGCATTCGCAGATCGCGCCGACCCAGTAGTCGAAACGCTGGGCGGGCTGGACCGCTTCGGTGCTCCATATCCGGGTGCCGAGAGTCATGGCTTGCCTCCAATGAGAATATCGACATCATGCCACTGAAGTGATCTTGCCGGCCTGTCACTCAGCATCCGGCTGCCGCGCCGGATGGGCGGCGGCGAAGGCTTCCAGCTGCTCGCAGGCGGCGGCAATGGCTCGCAGCATGGGGTAAGGCGTGAGATCGACCTCGAAGCGCTGGGCATTGAACAATTGCGGCACCAGACAGCAATCGGCCAGGCCCGGCGTATCACCGCACAGGAAGCGGCCACGCCAGGGGGAAACCTTGACCTGCTGTTCCAGACCTTGCAGACCGAGCCGGTTCCAGTGATGGATCCAGTCCTTCTTTTGCTGCTCGCTCAGACCCAGCGTGCCGGTGAGATACTTCAGCACGCGCAGGTTGTTGATCGGATGCATCTCGCAGGCGATGGTGTTGGCGAGCTGGCGCACGTGGGCGCGCGCAAAGGGATCGGTGGGCAGCAATGGTGACTGCGGATAACGCTCATCCAGATATTCGAGGATGGCAAGCGACTGGCTGATCAGCGCGCCCTCTTCTTCCAGCACCGGCACCAGCGCCTGGACGTTGAGTTCCTGGAAGGCCGCGCCGAACTGCTCGCCGCCGTTGCGGTTCAGATGCACCGCGTGATACTGGAAAGGCAGCCCCTTCAGGTTCAGGGCGATGCGCACGCGGTAGGAAGAAGAACTGCGGAAATAATTATGCAGAATGCGTTCTGTACTGCTCATGATGTTCAGACTCCCAGGTATTGATGGAGCAGCTGGCTCTGCTGGGCCAGTGCGGTAGAGGTGCCGGACCAGACCACGCGGCCCTTCTCCAGCACGAAGTGACGATCAGCCAGCTTCAAGAGCGGCTTGATGTTCTTGTCGATGACGATCTGCGCCAGGCCTTCCTGCTTCAGGCAGGACAGCGACTGCCAGATCTCCTGGCGGATCAGCGGCGACAGCCCTTCGGTCGCCTCATCCAGCACCAGCAGGGTGGGATTGGTCATCAGCGCACGACCGATGGCCAGCATCTGCTGCTCGCCACCCGACAACTGCCAGCCCTGGTGGCGGCGCCGCTCCTGCAGGCGCGGAAACAGTGCATACACCCGCGCCAGCGTCCACGGGGCAGACGATATCTTCTGGCGTGGGGCGCGGGCGGTGGCTACCAGGTTTTCCTCGACGCTCAGGTTGGGGAAGACTTGGCGCCCTTCCGGCACCAGGCCCAGCCCCAGTCGTGCGATCTCATGCGAAGGCGCGGCCTGGATCTCGCGCCCGGCCAGATGGATGCGTCCGTGTTGCGCACGCAGCAGGCCGAACAGGCATTTCACGGTGGTTGAGCGGCCCATGCCGTTGCGCCCCAGCAGGGTCACCACTTCACCCGGCCCCACATCGAAATCGACACCGAACAAGGCTTGCGCACGCCCATAGGCGGCCGTCAGGTTTTCCACTTGCAGCAAGGCGGTCATCATTCTTCCTCCCCCAGATAGATCGCCTTCACTTGCGGGTGATGACGGATTTCTTCAGGCGTACCGCAGAACATGACGCGACCATAGACCAGCACGGTGATGCGGTCGGCCAGGGCGAAGACGGCCTGCATGTCATGCTCGATGAGCAGGATGCCGTAGCGCCCCTTGAGTCTTTGCAGCAGCGCCACCACCGTCGCCGATTCCTGGGCGCTCATGCCGGCCATCGGTTCATCGAGCAACAGAAAGCGCGGCTCGGCGGCCAGCGCCATGGCCAGCTCCAGCTGGCGCCGCTGGCCATAGCCCAACTCACCGGCGAGGGTGTCGGCGACCATGGCCAGCCCCACTTCCTCGATCACCGGATCGGCCACTGCGCGCAAGTCCGTCTGGTCCAGCAACGCACGCCAGAAGCCGAAGCCATGACGACGCGCGCCATGCGCGGCCAGCACCACGTTCTCGCGTACGCTGAATTCTTCGAACACCGCGGTGATCTGGTAGGAGCGCAGCAGACCGCTGCGCGAGCGTTGCGCAATATCCTGCGCGGTCACATCGCGGCCGGCGAAGTGGATCGTGCCCGCATCGGCGCGCAGCTCGCCGCTGAGCTGGTTGACCAGCGTGGTCTTGCCGGCGCCATTGGGACCGATGATGGCGTGCAGCTCGCCTGGGCGGATCTCCAGATCGACCTGATCGGTCACCAGCAAGCCGCCATAGCGCTTGGTGAGACCGCGTGTTTGCAACAGCATCTGGCTCATTGCGATTCCTCCTGCAGACCGCGCGCGGGTACGGCTGGCCGGTGCTGGGCCTCAGCGGGGACTGCACGCGAGCGCAATTGATCCAATCGCGCCAACACACCGGCAATGCCGGCGCGTCCCGTCAGGGCGATGAGTACGATCATCGGGCCGAACACCACGGCCCAGTGATCGGTCCAGGACTTGAGGAATTCTTCCATGCCGAGGAAGGCTAGCGCTCCCAGCAAGGGACCGGCGACCGATCCCATGCCACCCAGCACCACCATCACGATCAGGTCACCCGAGACCGACCATGCCAGTGAACTGGGCGAGGCAAAGGCATTGAGATTGGCAAAGAGCACCCCGGCCACACCGCACAGCACTGCCGAGATCACATAGGCCGCCAACTGGTAGCGTTGTGCCGCAAAGCCCAGCGCATGGACACGGCGCAGGTTCTGGCGCGCGCCGCGCAAGACCATGCCGAACGGAGCCGTGCGGATGCGCCACATGGCCAGCAGCGCCAGGCACAGCAGCACGAAGGCGCAGTAGTAGAGCGTCTTCAGATCCCCCAGGTCGAGCGGCCCCAAACGCGATAGCGCGGTGATGGTCATGCCATCATCGCCGCCATAGTTCTTCAGGCTGACGAAGACGAAGTAACCCATCTGCGCAAAGGCCAGCGTGATCATGATGAAGGCAATGCCGCTGGTACGCAGGCTGATCATGCCGGTCACAGCACCCAGCAGCGCGCAGACCACGATGCAGGCCAGCAAGTGCAGCCAGGCCGCATCGATGCCGTAAAACGCCGGGATGGCCACGCAGTAACTGCCCACACCGAAGAACAGTGCGTGCCCGAAGCTGACCAGACCGCCATAGCCCAAGGCGAGATTGAGCGCCACGGCGGCCAGTGCATAGACCAGCATACGCGCCACCAGCGTGATGAAGAATCCCTGGTCCATCCACTCGGCCACGGTGGGTAAAACCGCCAGCATCAGCAGCAGCAACAGCGGCACCCAGAACGCCAGACCGCGTGGCGATAACGATGTACTGGCGCGCATCATTTGCCTCCCGCCGGGAATAGGCCATTGGGCTTGACCGCCAAAACCAGGGCCATGAGGATGTAGACCAGCATGGACGCCACGGCAGGACCGGCGGCGGTGGCCGTCTCGCGTTCCATGACCAGACGGAACAACTGCGGCAGGAAGGCCCGCCCCAAGGTATCGGCAATGCCCACGATCAGGGCGGCGTACAGCGCACCACGGATGGAGCCAATGCCGCCGATGACGATCACCACCAGCGTGGCGATGAGCACCGCTTCCCCCATGCCCGACTGGATCGACAGGATGGGACCGGCCATCACCCCGGCCAGTCCGGCCAGCAAGGCCCCGATGGCAAACAGCAAGCCATTGAGCAGCCGGATATTGATGCCCAGCGCAGCGACCATGCCGGGATTGACGGCGCCAGCGCGAATGAGCATTCCCAGGCGGGTGCCGTTGATCATCCATTGGCTGGCCAGCGCCACCACGACGCCGGTGACGATGATGAGCAGCCGATAGACCGGGTAATCCAGGCCCAACAGCGAGACCGTACCCTCGAACATGGCCGGCAGCGGCAGGAAATAAGGTTGCGGACCGAACACCATGCGCACCAGTTCATTGAAGAACAGCACCAGGCCGAAACAATCTGTTTGGAGATGGTTGATTCAGTGCTCATTGTCGTCATGGTTCGCAGGCCCGGACGGGCCTTATCCCCCCTATTATGACTGACGCTGTGCTTCAATCGTATTTCGTAGAATGAAGGGAATGACGCCGCCACGGCGCAGTAGTTCGACTTCCAGTTGCGTCTCCACTGCTGCCTGGGCGGCAATATTCTGTACCTGGCCGTTCTTGCGGACCAGGCGAACCGCCACCTCGCAACGGGGTTGCAGCTTGGCCGCATCGGCATCCACGTCAATGCGGTCACCAGGAACGATGTTCAACTCGCCCGGAGACACGCCGGCAGGCAAGCGCAACGGCAGAATACCCATGCCAATGAGGTTCGAACGATGAATGCGTTCAAAGCTCATCGCCAACACGCAGCGAATACCAAGCAAGCGCTGCCCCTTGGCTGCCCAGTCACGCGACGAACCAGTGCCATATCGCTCGCCCGCCACCAGCACTACAGAGTCTCCGCCTGAACGGTAGCGGGCAGCGACCTCATGGATGGGCGCCAGTTCGCTGGTCGGCACATGAACCGTGTAACCCGGCGGCGATTCAGGCGCCAACAGGTTGCGCAGGGTCTTGTTGTAGAACGCTGCGCGCATCATCACCTCCCAATTGCCGCGCCGTGAAGCGAAGACGTTCAAGTCATTGCGGTCGTCGCCACGCTCCACCAGGAAGTCAGCGATGAAACTGTTCTTCGGGATAGCGCTGGCTGGCGAGATATGGTCGGTGGTGATGTCATCGCCGACCACCAGCAGGGGATATGCCGTAAAGCGCCCCAGTAGACTGCCTTCGGATAGTGCGGCGAATGGCGGACGGCACAATGCGGTCGATGTTGGCGACCAGGGGAACAACGGAGTATCGGGCACCTGTAGCCCATGCCACATGGGATTCTGCGTGGCCATGGCGAAGGCTTTAGGGAAGTCTGAAGCGCGAACGCCGGCTGCTACTGCTTCATTGATTTCCTCGTGTGTCGGCCACAAGTCCTTTAGCCATACCTGGCGACCATCGGCCGTCGTCTGCACAGGCTGGCTAGCCAAATCGGTTTCAGCGTTGCCGGCGATGGCACAGGCCACCACCAACGGCGGGGACATCAGGAAACCCAGGTCGAGGTCAGGATGCACGCGGCCCGGAAAGTTGCGGTTACCCGAGAGGGCAGCAACCGGATAAATGTCACCCTGCGCCAAGGCCTGCTGGATTGGCTCGCTCAAGGGGCCAGAGTTGCCGATACAGGTGGTGCAACCATAACCTACGATGTCGAAGCCTACAGCTGACAGGTCTTCAGTCAGACCGGCACGTGCCAGATAGTCGGCTGCTGCTGGCGAACCAGGACCCAGGGATGTCTTGACCCAATACGGTACGCGCAAACCGAAGGCGCGGGCTTTGCGGGCAACGAGGCCGGCCGCGACCAGCAGTGCCGGGTCGGAGGTATTCGTACAGCTAGTGATTGCGGCAATCGCAAACGGATGGCGGGGCAACGGGCTAGTTGTGTGTTTCGGCGTAAAGCCGATGGCGCTTACGGTTGATGCCAGCTGAGAGTAAGACAGCAAATCCTGCGGGCGGCGAGGACCGGCCACGTGCATGTCGATAGCGTCGAGGTGGACTTCGATGGTGCGTGTGTAGCGCGGCGTAGCTGCGGGATTGAACCACAGCGCATTCCTTTTGGCATAGGCCTCAGTCAGCCCAAGCAGGGCTTCCGGGCGATTGGTGGTGCGGAGGTAGTCGATGGTGTGAGCATCTATTGGGAAGAAACCGGAGCTGGCGCCGTATTCAGGCGCCATGTTGGCGATTACGGAGCGCTCACCGGCGGTGAGGCTGGCAACGCCGTCGCCAAAATATTCAACGAACTCACCCGACACACCGATGGCGCGTAGACGCTGCGTCACAGTCAGGGCGAGGTCGGTCGCCAGGACGCCGGCGCGAAGCCGGCCAGTGAGCCGAACGCCGATAACGTCGGGGATGCGCATCATGGTCGGCATACCGAACATGACGGTCTGCGCCTCCAGGCCGCCAACGCCCCAGCCGAGAACACCAATACCGTTAATCATCGGCGTGTGGCTATCGGTTCCGAGCAAGGTATCGGGGACGACCCACGTCTGCCCGTCGCGCTCTTCCTTGGTAACAACCGTGGCTAGTTGTTCAAGGTTGATGGTGTGCATGATACCGGTGCCGGGCGGATGAATGCGCACTCCCTTCATGACCTTGGAGGCCCAACGCATGAAGCTGTAGCGCTCGCCATTGCGTTTCAATTCCAGCTTCAGGTTTTTCTCGAGAGCATCTTTTTGCGCAAAAAATTCCACCGCCAGTGAATGGTCCACAGACACGTCCACTGGCAGCCCAGGATTAAGCGCCGTCGGGTCCCACCCTGCTTCTGCCAGCGCATCTCGCATAGCAGCGATGTCCACCAATGCGGGGGTACTGGTGGTGTCGTGCATCAGCACGCGTCCAGGCTGGAATGCAATCTCGGCCTCGCTGGTTCCACGCTCCAGCCATTCGAAAATCGCAGCCACAGAGGCTTCGCGCTCTGCTCCTGAGCCATTTCGAATGATGTTCTCCAGCAGGATTCGCAGCACTACGGGCAGTTTTTCCAGCCGTTCACCAAACAGCGCGGGCAGGTCGACCACTTGGTAAGACGTTCCGGCGTGGTCAAGCAGTCCCGGGGCGAATGGCGAAGAATTTTTCATAAATTCATTCTTGCATAAATACGCAAACAAATGCAATATGAAAAAAAGAACAAACAATCATCGACAGGAGACGCACGCATGAAGCCAGTAAAGAATTCGTCGGAAAGTACCGTGCAGACTGCCGTTCAGGGAGTTCGCCGGAGGCTTTTGCAAGCAGCGGGCGCCATGGGAGGGCTCGCAGTTGCAGGGCTGAGCGGCTGTGCCGTGGGAACAACAAACCAGGGCGTGGCCACGCCCGTCAACTCAAGAGGTAATGCAATGTTTGCTTATGTGGGTTCTCGCACGACGCGGGAGCGCAACGCACGCGGCGACGGTATCAGCGTGTACAAAGTCGACCTGACAAACGGGAATCTGGAACTGGTGCAGCTGGTCAAGGACCTGGTGAATCCCTCTTTCCTGGCACTGAGCCGCGATGGCGAATTCCTCTACACCGTGCATGGCGACCTCTCCGACATCAGCGCATTCAAGGTAGACCGCGCCACTGGCGAGCTGACGTTCATCAATCGCAAGAGCACGCACGGCAAAAATCCAGTGCACCTGGCGATTGACCCGACGGGAAGGTACATCGTCGTGTCGAACCACCTCGGCTCCAGTCTGGCGGTGTTGCCTATCGCGGCTGATGGCTCGCTGCAGGAAATGACGCAACTGGTGACGCTGGAAGGGCCGATTGGTCCTCATCGGGTCGAGCAAAAGCTTTCCAAGCCCCATTTCAATCCCTTTGACCCGAGCGGTAAATTCGTCATCGTTCCGGACAAAGGCTTGGACCGTACCTTCTCGTTCCGCTTCGCCGACGGCAAGCTGACTCCGGCTGTAAAGCCTTTCGTAGTCGCACGTGAGACCGCTGGTCCCCGCCATATCGCATTCCATCGTCGTCTGCCGACCGCCTATGTGGTCAACGAGTTGGATTCGACCGTCACCACCTATGCATATTCGGCTGCAGACGGCAGCCTCGAACCTCGCCAGATTCTTACGACGTTGCCGGAGACCTTCACCGGCAACAGTCGTGCCTCGGAAATTGAAATCGACCGCAGCGGACGATTCCTGTTCGCATCCAACCGCGGTTATGACAGCATCGCGAGCTTCTTTATCGACCAGCAAACAGGTTTGCTGCGTGCTGGCGCAGTGACTCAGACGGAAGGCAAGACGCCGCGCTTCTTCACCATCACACCGGACAATTGCTATCTGTATGCCCTCAACGAAGACAGCGACACCATCGTTTCCTTCACGCTTGACCAGGGCACTGGCGCTCTCAAACCGAATGGATTTTCGGTCGCCTCCGGCAGTCCGGTCTGCATGATTTTTTCCTGACCTGGCCACCCATTAACTTTCCATGAGGATGCTAGCGTTCAAGCGCTAGCAGCAGTCGCATGCAGACACACCAAGACATCAACGAAGGCGCACTGGTAAGTAAAATTACCTGGAAGATTATTCCCTTCGTCTTCATCCTCTACATCATTTCCTACCTGGACCGCGCCAACATTGGTTATGCTGCGCTGCAGATGAACAAGGAACTGGCCCTGTCGGCAGAGGCCTTCGGATTTATTTCAGGTATCTTCTTCATCGGCTATTTCTTGTTCGAAGTCCCAAGCAACGTAATGCTGAACAAATTCGGCGCGCGTCGCTGGATTGCACGCATCCTGCTCACCTGGGGGGCGGTGTCAGTGGCCTGTGGTTTCGTACAGAGTGCAAACCAGTTGTACGTACTGCGTTTCTTGCTGGGTGTAGCCGAAGCTGGCTTCTTCCCAGGCATCATCGTGTATCTGACCTATTGGTTCCGCCAGAGAGAACTGGCGACGACCGTGGCGCTATTTACGGCCGCTATTCCGGTCTCGTACATTATTGGCGCACCGCTTTCGACATGGATTATGGATAACGTCCACTGGTTCAACTGGAGTGGCTGGCGATGGATGCTGGTTCTGGAAGGTGTCCCGGCGATTCTCGGTGGTTTCCTTTGTTACTTCTATCTGATTGACCGCCCGCAAGACGCGAAGTGGCTGTCCCAGGCAGAAAAGGACTGGATTGCGGGCGAACTTGAGAAGGACCGCCTGGCCAAGCCTGAGGCCAAGCACCTCAGCACGATGAAGACGCTGTCCAATCCGCGCGTGCTGTACTTGTCCTTCATCTACTTCGTGTATCAATGCGGTAGCTTGGGTATCGGGTATTGGATGCCGCAGATTATCAAGGGCTTTTCGGAAAAATTGAGCCACACGCAGATCGGCCTCATTGCGATGATTCCTTACATCTTCGCGACGATTGTGATGGTCATCTGGTCACGCAGCTCGGATAAGCGCGTCGAACGCCGACTGCACTCTGCGATTCCGCTGGCAGTGGCTGCAGCCGCGCTGGGTACCATCGCGCATGTGGCGAATCCGTTTGCCGCGACGGCGCTCATCAGCGTGAGCCTGGCCGGCCTGTATGCATTCAAGTCCCCCTTCTGGGCGTTACCCACCTTGTTCCTGTCGCGTGAAACTGCGGCGGTATCCATCGCGGTCATCAACTCGGTGGGTAACCTTGGAGGCTTCGTTGGTCCCTCATTGATAGGCTATGTCAAGGGTCAAGGTTACGGAGCGAGCACCGGTTTGATGTTTTTGGCCGGATTATTGGTGATCGCCTTCCTTATGACGATTTTTATCCGAGTCAAAGAAAGTAAAATGTAAGCGGCTTTGAGTCCAAATTTCATGGATCAGATTTAAATGTTTCTACATGTTGTCAGGCGTAGCTCATCAGACGATATTAAGGAGCCTCTAGTCGTGTTTTTTCGGCACACTAGCTTTATGCGTCAATGTGAGAAAAACTATTTCAGGAACTCCTAAATCGGTTGCCGCAAAACACGAAATTCCGTCGGTGAACTGAAGAAATCGACAGTGTAGTCACGTCAAAATCGCTAATCCACCTTGCTGTTCGAAACGGTTGTTATGGATACATCTCGGAGATGCGCAATTGAAGTGACGGCTGTCGTGAATCGCCATTAGTGTGGCGTTCCATTCTTCAGTAGTAGTTCTTTTGCAATTTCCATTGCCTCCTGACGAGAAGCAGCGAGGAGCAGAGGGTACCCCCAAAACTTAGCAAACACCACCGCAAACGCCTTAAATCCAAGTCGTTTGGCCGGGCTGGATTCGACCACGATCATGGCCAGAACCAGCCTTCGCAATTCAAGCTTGTTCTTCTTCATCCACAGTGCGGTGCGCTTCTTTTCTTCCGGTGAATGCTCGTGGTCTTCGGCAGGTGCAGTGTCGGTCAAGAGGACGAAGGGCTCACCGCGCGCCAGATTGGCCTCGAATTCGATGTAGTCCTTGTCATGATCATGTCCGGGTTCCTGGGCAAGACTCATCCATACATAAGGGAAGTTGGAACTATTCATCGGCATGGCCGTTTCCTTTGCGTTTGAGGTGACGCCAGGTGACCGCGATGGCGAACACGCCTGGCAATGAGATGAAGAGCACAGCCGACAAGACAATGTGCCAGCCATCGCGCAATCCGTCGGCAATTCCGCCCAGGGTATTGAGGATGACGAGCAGGCTGCCGAGGATCAGGGTCAGCCACTGCGCCTTGCGGCTGCCTCGCAGTGCGAGCAACACCGTGACGATCCAGCAACCGTAGTACGCCGAAAACATCCACAGGAGATTGGTCTCGAAGGTGATGGCCGGTGTTGCTCCGTGCTCTCTCACAAAGTCGTTGACGTAGAAGAACAACTGGAAAGTCACGAAGAGCACGGTACCAATGGCTGTGGTCAACCAGTACAAGGCGGGCTTGTTGGGATTGCGCGCCGCCCCATGAGGGGCGGCGGAGAGGGTGGGCTGTTGGGACATGAACCTTATCTCCTTGATGAAGTGCTGGGTGTGGGCGGGAATCAATACTTGAAATCAAGCGTCGCCATCATGTTGCGTGGTGCACCATACGTCACGGTATCGAAATCGCCCTTCTGCAAGGCATACGTCTTGTTGAACAAGTTGTTGACATTGACCGTCAGGGTAGTTTTCTTCGAGAAGGCATAACGCGCCATCAGAGAGCCTAGGGCGTAAGCACCCTGTTCGCCGCCCAGCGTACTGGTGCCGGTATTGGCTGCCTCGTAGAAGCTGCTCTGCCATTTCACACCGCCGCCCACCGTCAGCTGGCTCCACGCTCCGGGCAACTGGTAGGTCGTGAAGAGCTGCGCCGTGGTGCGCGGTATCTGCGAATTCAGGCGTACGCCGTCGCCATCCTGCGCCGTGAAGTGGGACAGGCCTGCGTAGATGTTCCAGCCACTTGCCAGCTCGCCCTGCAGATCCACTTCGATACCGCGTGACTTGGTGCCATCCACACCCGTGTAGGCCTGGGCGCCGCCTGGAGTAAAGGTGCCGGGGACGATCTGCGCGGCATTGTCCAGTCTGGTCTCGAACAAGGCCACCGATGCATTCAGACGCCCACCCAGGTACGCGCCTTTGAGACCGATTTCCGCCGTCTTTCCGATGGCCGGGGTGAGCACGTTGCCCTTGCTGTCCTGATAGTCCGTCTGCGGATTGAAGATGCCTGTGTAGCTGACGTAGGCCGAATAGATCTTGTTGATGTCGTAGATCAGGCCCGCATAGGGTGTGAACTCATGGCTCTTCTTGTAGTGCATTGCCGTGCCGCTGGCGATGTCGTCGATTTCATAGTTGGTCAGGCGACCGCCGACGATGAGTTTCAGCGGGTCCGTCAGTGAGAAACGGGCGGCGCTATAGACGCCGGTCTGCTTGATCTCGGTGTAGCTCGGCGTCGACGGCATTGCCGCGAAGTTGGGGCTCGGGAATGGGGTATTCAGGTCATAGATATTGACCGGGGTGAAGCCTGCATAAAACGGTGCGATATCGTTCTCGCCGGAAGAGCGCCGCGACGTCGTGGCACCCACCACCAGTTCGTGTTGGCGACCCAGCAGTTCAAAGGGACCGTTCACCATCACATCGAAAGTATTTTGACGGCTGCTACCCGCAGAGGCGAGTCCGACCGGATAAGCCCCGTTGGGAAAGAAGCCCAGTCCGGTGGCCTGATCGGGGCGACCGACCAGGCCGAGCAGTTGCGCGTTGTATTCGGTGCGGTACTGGTTGGCGATGGCGCGGAGCTTCCAGCCATTGTCAAAGCGGTGATCGATCTCGGCAAACGCCGTCTTGTAGATGTTGTCCCAATGGCTCCAGTCCTGCGCGTAGCTCTGAGAGGGTGAATAACTGGCCTGCGCTCCGTTGCTGTACCACAGTGGCAGCCCCCCCCAAGTGGAACCCGTGGAGGTGAGGTCCTGATAGTCAAAGCCCAGGCTGACGGTCGTATTGCGGCTCAGGTAGGCTTCGATGATGCCGTAGAACGACTTCTTGTCCGGCTCGTAGCCATTGATGTAGGAGTGCGCCTCTTGATCGGTGGCGACCACGCGTGCGCGAATGCGGCCATCCGAGGTCAAGGGAGTGGAGATGTCGGCGGTGGCCCGGTGGGTATCCCAGCTCCCCTCACTGATCGAGGCGGAGGCCGAGAAGTCCTGGGTCGGACGCTTGCGGACGAGGTTGATGGCCGCCGAGGGCGTACCGCTCCCGGTCAGCAAGCCGGATGCGCCGCGCACTACCTCGATACGATCATAGAACGAGGTATCGATGGCACTGATCCCGCTGCCGTTGACGGTATTGCCGATGACCGTGGGAATGCCGTCGTACTGGATATTGTTGATCAGGAAGCCGCGTGAATAAAAACTCGTCCGCTCACTGTCGGACTGATAAGAACTGATCCCCGTCGTGTTATCCAGCACGTTCTGCACGGAATTCAATTGCTGGTCGTCCATGCGCTGGCGCGTGACCACCGTGACCGACTGTGGCGTTTCCTTCAGCGACAGCGGCAGGCGCGTCGCCGCTGCCGTCTCGCCGGTGGTGTAGGAGCCGGTACCTTGGGTGGTTGCCGTCTCGGCGCGGCCCGTCACGGTGATGGCGGGCAAGGCTGTGTTTTGCTGAGACGACGCATCAGTCGTGCTCTGGACTTGTGAAGAGTCGGCGGCGAGTGCGCTCTGGGCGCTGATGAGAACGGCTGCCGCTACTGCCGAGCTCAATACCGTGCGCCGGACCGTGCCCAGATACGGCCGTTCTGGAAGCGGATAGGCAATGGGATGTGCGCGCAGAGCGATTGAACCCCGGACTTTTGAAACAGCGTTGAGATAAGTCATAAACGATAATCATTTTTATTTGAATACCGCATTTAACAATGGAGGCCACAAGCTGCAATAGCGAAAGTAGGCCAGATTGTTATTCGATTAGGCCAATCCGGACTACTGCTGTTCTATGGCCGAATTGAAAAATACATTGACTCAATTTCGCAATGTGGATATCTGGCGGCGTCGGTACGCTATGTCCGACGGTGGTTCGCCATGCCTCAACTCGCGCACTGAGCCGGCCTTCCAAGCACTTGATCTCTCCAGGAAACCAACTGATGCCCCTACCTCGCCTTCGTCCATCGACACTCCCCCGTCGATCCCACTCGTCCTTAGCACCGTTGGTCGCCGGGGTGAACACATGACTACCGTCGCTACATTCCGGCTCAGGCCCATCGCTATCAGCGTCGTCGGCCTCGTGGTGGTCTTCGGCGCGCTGTATGCCGTGCGCTCCTTGCGCAGCGGTGGCGCTGAACACTACGCCATGCCCCCGCTGCCGGTTTCTACGATCCGCGCCGAAGCTCGTGCCGTGCCCCAAAACTTGCAGGCTGTCGCCAGTTTGCAAGCCGTGCGGGAAGTGCAGTTGGCGCCGGACACATCCGGCCGTGTGACCGCCATCCATTTCGAGTCCGGCCAGACGGTCAAGCAGGGCAGCTTGCTGGTCGAGCTCTATGACGCTCCCGAACAGGCGGATCGCGCTGCGGCAGTGGCCAAGGCCGATTTCGCCCAGCTCCAGCTGCGACGCTCGCGAGAACTGTCTCCTGCCGGCGCCGAGTCGCGTGAATTGCTGGAGCAACGCCAGGCAGACGCTGATCAGGCCGTCGCCGCCGTCAGGCAGCTGGACGCGCGTATCGAGCAGAAGAATATACGGGCGCCGTTCTCCGGCCAGATCGGCATCCGGCATGTCAATCCAGGCCAGTATCTCAATGCCGGCGATGCGATCGCCACTCTGACCCAGGCCGACCCGCTTTACGTGAACTTCCAGCTTCCCCAGCAGGACTTGTCCAGGCTCACGGCAGGCGCATCGATGCAGGTCTCCGTAGACGCTGTGCCGGGCCGGATATTCACCGGCAAGATCAGCAGTATCGAACCGCGCATCGACGGTGAAACCCGTAACGTGGTCGTGCAGGCCGTCGTGCCCAATGCCGATCGGCTCCTGAAGTCAGGGATGTACGCGACGGCACGCGTGGACTTGCCTGCCGTGGATAATGGCATCGTGTTGCCCTTGACGGCGATCCAGACATCGGCATCAGGTGACAGCGTGGTGCTCGTGCGCGGGGCCGACGCGCAGGGCATCGGCAAGGTGGTTGCCGTACCGGTCGTGACCGGCCAGCGGCTCGGTGACGGAGTCCTGGTGACCCAGGGCGTCAAGGCCGGCGACATCGTGGTGATGGCCGGTCAGAACCGCCTGCCACCTGGTGCCGTGGTGAAGATCAATGCCACTGCGGCGGCCGCGTCCACCGCTGGCGCAAAGTAAGGGACGGCACCATGCATTTCACCGACATCTTCATTCGGCGACCTATCCTGGCGCTGGTGGTGAGCCTGTTGATACTGCTGATGGGCGTCACCGCAGTGTTCCTGCTGCCCGTCCGGCAGTATCCCTATCTGGAAAACGCCACCATCACGATCAGCACCACGCTTCCGGGGGCGACCCAGGACGTGATGCAGGGCTTTGTCACCACACCGATTTCGCAGTCCATCGCGACGGCCAGCGGTATTGAATACCTCAGTTCGACCACCAAGCAGGGCAGAAGCGAGATCAAGGCACGCCTCGTACTCAATGCCAATGCCGATCGCACGATGACCGAAATCCTCGCGAAGGTACAGCAGGTCAAGTATCAGTTGCCGGCGGGAGTGACCGATCCCGTCATCAGCAAGTCCACCGAAGGTGGCACAGCAGTCCAGTACATCGCCTTCTACAGCAAGACCCTATCGATCCCGCAGGTGACGGATTTTGCCTCCCGGGTGGCGCAACCCTTGCTGACCAGCATTCCGGGCGTGGCCTCGGCCGATGTCTTCGGAGGACAGGCCCTGGCCATGCGCATCTGGATCGACCCGTTGCGATTGGCCGCGCATGGCCTCTCGGCCGGGGAGATATCGGCCGCGCTGCGTGCCAATAACGTCCAGTCAGCTCCGGGCCAGCTCAAGAGTTCCTTGACGGTGACCAATATCAGCGCGGCCACCGACTG
>NZ_BADI01001052.1:0-4325 GCF_000333555.1 Herbaspirillum sp. B65
CAGCGCCAACTGGACATTGAGCAGGTAGAGCGCATAGTCCACCCCGAACCCGACGCCGAGCGCGATCACAGGCAGCGTTGCCACCTTGACGCCGATGCCCAGCGTGACCATGAGTGCTTCGCACAGGATCGAGGTCAACACCAGAGGCACCAGCGCCACGATCACTGCGCGCCAGCTACGGAACGTGACAAAGCACAGCAGCGCCACCACCGCGTAGACCAGCATCAGCATGGTGCGATTAGCCTGCTCGACGACGATATTGGTAATCGCTTCGATACCCGCGGAGCCGGCGGCCGGCAGGAACTTCGTCGCACTGCCTGGATTATGTGTGGAGGCGAACTGCTCGACCGTCGCCAATACCTGGTTCAGCGTGGCTGCCTTGTGATCCTTCAGGTAGGCGATGACCGGCAGGAATGTGCAGTCGCGCGGAGCAATGTCCGGTTGCGCCATTTGCACGTTGTAGACCGCAGACGACAAGGCGCGCGGGTCACGTGCGATCGTCAGCCACTTCGGATATCCCTCGTTGGCGCCGGCAGTGAAGACCTTTGCCGCACCGACGATCGATTTGGTGGTCTGCACCCCGTCCAGCTCACGCAGCCGGGCTTCGAGGCGATCGATCGACACCAGGTTTTGATAATCGAAGCAACCGTCGGGCGGCAGGGTCACCATGGTCACGAACAGATCGGTGGACAATCCGTAGTGCGAGGAAACATAGGCATTATCGAGGTTGTAGCGCGAGTTCGGGCGCAGTTCCGGCGCACCTGGATCGAGGTCGCCGATCTGAAGCCGCTCGGAGACGATGAAACCGCCGATCCCGAGTAACGCCGCCACGACCAGCGCGCCGGTTGCCCAACGCCGCGTCGTGAACAGTTCGAGCCAGAGCCAGACGCGGCCCAGGCCGCGGCCCTGCGCCTCGGTCGACGACTCCTGCAGGCTATGGCGCGCCGCCTTGGAACTGACGCCGACGTACGACAGTAACACCGGTACCAGCAGCAGCTTGGTGAAGATCAGGATGCACACGCCGATGCTCGTAGTCCGCGCCAGGTCCTTGATGACCGGCACATCGATGATCATCAATACGGCGAAGCCGACCACGTTGGTGAGCAGCGCGGTCAGGCCCGCCATGAACAGGCGCCGGAACGTATAGCGCGCCGCAACGTACTTGTGGGTGCCGCGCCCCACATCCTGCATGATACCGTTCATCTTCTGGGCACCGTGGCTCAGGCCGATGGCGAAGATGAGGAAGGGAACCAGGATCGAATACGGATCGAGCTCATAGCCCAGCAGTTGCAACACGCCCAGCAACCAGACCACGCCGAGCATTGCCGACACGACCAGGATGAGCGTGCTGCGGACACAACGGGTGTACAGGTAGATGATCGCGGTCGCGATCAAGGCGGAAAGACCGAAGAACAACATGACCTGCTTGAGGCCATCGATCAGGTCACCTACCAGCTTGGCAAAGCCGATCACGTGGATCTTGATACCGGGCCTCTCGTATTTGGCGCGGATGTCCTTTTTCGAGAATTGCGAGAACTCGGCATAATCGATCGGCTTGCCGGTATCGGCATAACGGTTGAGCAGCGGCACCAGGATCACGCTCGATTTCAGGTCGTTGGAGATGAGGCTGCCGATCACGTCCGCCTTCGACACATTGATCTTGAGCTGGTCGATCATCTTTTGCGGGTCGCTACCAGCCTGGGGCATCAGCGGTCCGCCCTCCAATCCCTTTTCGGTCACTTCGGTCCAGCGCACGCGCGCCATCCAGATCGAGGTGACCCAGGCGCGATCGACGCCGCGCTTCAGGAACAGCGCATCGTTCACCTGGCGCAGCACCTCGAGATACTTGGGGTCGTAGACCGTCCCGTTGGTGTTTTCCACGACGACCTGGATGGTGTTGCCGAAGGCGCCGAGATTGCCTTTGTTGGCGAAGTAGTTTTTGATGTAAGGATGCGACTGCGGGATCATGCGCTCGAAGCTGGCGTTGACCTTCAGCTTGGTGGCCTGATACCCGAAGAACACCGACAGGATGGCACAGATCAACACCAGCCAGAGGCGATGGTTAAAGACGAGCCGTTCGAGCCATACCCCGGAATTCTTGTCAAAATCCTTGGGGTCGCGTACGACCGGCATTTCAATTTCCTTGATGCTGGCAACCATGTGACGTTTTCCGTTCAGGTTATTTCAGAGATTCGATATGCACGCCGGCCGGACCCACGACTGCCACATGGGTGCCCTGGGCCGCCATGCTGAACACGGGCAAGTTTGCTGCGTTGGCGGCTTGCTCAAACGTGTTTCCGCCATCTCTGCTGATCAACAGGCTGCCGTTGGCCGTGCCGAGGACCAGTCGGCCGTCGGCCAGCACGGTCCCGGCGGTGATGCTTGCGCCAACATTGGTCGTCAGGCGGGTCCACGTCAAGCCATGGTCGGTCGAACGGTATGCGCTGCCGCGCAATCCGTACGCCACGACAAACTGGTCATTGCCGGCCAGTCCGAAGAAACTACCCTCGTAGCCACTATCCAGATGTACGAAGCGCTCCTGCCGGCGATCCAACT
This sequence comes from Herbaspirillum sp. B65, assembly GCF_000333555.1. NCBI lineage: Bacteria > Pseudomonadati > Pseudomonadota > Betaproteobacteria > Burkholderiales > Oxalobacteraceae > Herbaspirillum > Herbaspirillum sp. B65. The sequence continues at coordinate 2,557 of NZ_BADI01001052.1, forward strand.
TCAGCAACAGGCCCTGCTCCCCGGCCACGTAGACGTCACCGCCAAATTGGTGCATGGCGTGCAGGTGCAACGAGCGCGGATTGTCGACGTGCTCGCTCCACGGCGTCCATGTCTGCCCACCATCGACCGTTTTCAGCATGGTGTTGAACGTGCCAATCGCGTAGCCGACCTCGGCGCTCTCGAAACACACGTCCAGCAGGGGCCGGGTCGCCCCCTCCTCCGCATATCGCTTGGCTTCGTCGAATGCACGCGACAGCGCCGGATCGGTCGTGGGCATCCGTTTCTCGTAGTAGGCCAGCGACATGGCGGCGATTTGCCTGCCGTCGAGCTGTCGTTGCCATGTCTGACCGCCATCGGCAGAGTGCAGGATGACGCCGCCGTGTCCGACTGCCCACCCCTGCTGCTCGGTCGGAAAGCTGATCGCCACCAGGTCGGTACTGACCGGCACGCTACTCTGCTTCCAGCTGGCGCCACGGTCTGTCGACACCAACATGCGCCCTCGTTCTCCTGCTGCAACCAGGCGCTGCTCCCCAACAGGGGCGACCGCGAACAGCAGGCTGCTGGTGATACGGACGCTGGGCTGCGCCGGAACATCGAGAGGATCCTTGAATGCCGCCTGCGCGCCCACGGCAGCGCCTGCCAGCAGCAGTGCACCTGCCAGCAGACTCTTAGTAGTTTTCAACATAACCGCCTGACAATGTCTGGTTCGCCGCCGCCCCGTTGCAAAGCGGCGGCCTGTCACGCCGGCCTCGGCCGGCGCACCGATGCGTTCCTTACCTGACGCCCGAAGCCGAGAGTCGCTCCGGGGTGAAGTAGTTCGCCGGATAGGCCTCCTTGCGTTGGACGTTGCCCCTCGCGCCGGGGTCGCCGGCATGGGAAACAAGCACGTAATTGTTCGCGGTCAGGTCGTACTGCCAGGTACCGTATGACAGCGGCACTTCGTCATCCCAGGCAGGCGTGGTTGTCTCGAAGCCACCGCGATACAGCTTGCCGGACTGGTCGTAGATGTCGGAGGCGCCACCGCCCATGTCCTCGTCCATGTACATGACCTTCTTGCTGTAGATATGACGCACGCCAGGCTTCACGGTGCCCTCGACGACCCATACGCGATGCAATTCCCAGCGCACGACATCAGGATTGAGGACATTGGGTGTCATCGCCTTGTCGCTGGTGGTTTCATAGATCAGTTTGTAGTCGTTGTACGGGATCAGCATTTCCTTTTTGCCGATCAGTTTCCAGTTGAAACGGTCGAGCTTGCCATCAAACAGACGGATGTCGTCGAAGGTGACGACGCCGGACATACCCGGGCAAGGCGTGTCATAGGCGAGATCCGGCGCAATGCGTACCCGACGCGTGCCCGGTGAGTAAATCCATCCCCGGTTATCGCCGCTGGTGTTGTTGATGTAAAGGTTGAGTTCACCGGAAAGCCGGGATGGGGCCTTATAGTCGTTCCAGATGTTATAGGTTTGCGAGCCGCGAGATTTCCATTCCGCTTCCGTCATTTTCGGATCGTAGGTCGGGAACTGGTTATCGGTGGAGTACCAGGCAATCTCCTGGTTGCGGCCAGAGGAATCGACCAGGAATGTCTTGGGCTGCCCATTGCTGGCAAGACCTTCGTAACGCAAGACCCAGTTCCACATTGCTTCCTGGCCGTTTTTGGGAATCGGGAACGGCAGTCCGCCGTAGATGCCATCGACCTGGGTGCCATCCTTGTCGAGAATCTTGGCACGGGTAGCATTCTTGATGGTGCCTTGCTGACGATCCGGCAT
>NZ_BADI01001051.1:0-2765 GCF_000333555.1 Herbaspirillum sp. B65
AATACGAAATCCTCGGGCGCGGCGGCGTGCTCTTGCCGCTCAAGGCCGACCCGGTGGCACGCGCCACCGAAGCACCACCGGCCACCGCCTCGGTGGTGGCCGACGCCCGGCCTTATCTGTGGCAGGACCAGCAGTGGATGGCCGAACGTGCGCAGCGTCAGTCACTCGCCGCGCCGATGTCGATCTACGAGCTGCACCCGGCTTCCTGGCGCCGCATTCCCGAACAGGCGCACCGCAACCTGAACTGGGATGAACTGGCCGAGCAGTTGATCCCCTACGTAGTTGCCATGGGCTTTACCCATATCGAGCTCATGCCGGTGATGGAGCACCCCTTCGGCGGTTCCTGGGGTTACCAGCCCATCAGCATGTTTGCTCCCAGCGCCCGCTTTGGCAAGCCGGAGCGCTTTGCCGCCTTCGTCGATCGCTGCCACCAGGCCGGCATCGGCGTGCTGCTGGACTGGGTGCCGGCGCACTTCCCCAGCGACGAACATGGACTGGCGCAGTTCGACGGTACCGCCCTGTATGAACACGCCGACCCGCGCGAAGGCTTCCATCAAGATTGGAATACCCTGATCTTCAATCTCGGTCGCAATGAAGTGCGCGGCTTTCTCATCGCCAGTGCGCTGGAATGGCTGGAACACTTCCATGTCGATGGCCTGCGCGTGGATGCCGTGGCATCCATGCTCTATCGCGACTACAGCCGCAAGTCCGGTGAGTGGGTGCCCAACATCCACGGCGGACGCGAAAACCTGGAAGCCGTGGCCTTCCTGCGCGAACTCAATACCGTGGTGGCGCAGCGCTGTCCGGGGGCCTTGATGATCGCCGAGGAATCCACTTCCTGGCCGGGCGTCACCGCTGCGGTCAAGGAAGAGGCCGACCATCACGGCCTGGGCTTCAGCTACAAGTGGAACATGGGCTGGATGAACGACACCCTGCGCTACATGCAGCATGACCCGCTGTTTCGTCGTTACCACCATCACGACATGACATTCGGTCTTTTATATGGATTCTCGGAAAACTTCATCTTGCCGATATCGCACGACGAAGTGGTCCACGGCAAGCGCGCCTTGTTGAACAAGATGCCGGGCGACCAATGGCGGCGCTTTGCCAATGTGCGCGCCTATTACGGCTTCATGTGGACCCATCCGGGCAAGAAGCTGCTCTTCATGGGCAGTGAATTCGGCCAGCCCGACGAGTTCGATCACGACAAGTCGCCGTACTGGCATCTGCTCGATGAGCATGGCGACCATCCGGCCGGCCATCGCCAATTGCGGCAATTGGTCAGCGACCTCAATCACCTCTACCGCAGCGAGCCGGCCCTGCACCAGCGCGATTGCCGCGCCGATGGCTTTTCCTGGGCGGTGGGGGACGACAGCGTCAATAGCGTGCTGGCCTATTTCCGCTATGGCGAGGAGGGGCCGCCGGTGCTGGTGGTGGTCAACCTGACACCGGTACCGCGCAGCGCCTATCGCATCGGCGTGCCACCGATTGGCCCCGGTCACAATGGGGTCTGGCGCGAAGTACTCAATACCGACGCCGCCGTCTATGGCGGCAGCAACAGCGGCAACATGGGACAGGTGCAGGTGCAGGAGTCGGGCTGGCATGGCTACCCGGTGTCCATCGAACTGAACCTGCCGCCGCTGTCCACCCTGATCCTGCGTAGAGAGCCCTGAGAATGAGCGTCGCCTTTCCTGATCGCCTGATGCCAGGCCTGCCTTATCCCCTGGGCGCGACTTCCGATGGTCTGGGAGTCAATTTCGCGGTGTTCTCGGCCCATGCCACCCGCATCGATCTGTGCCTGTTCGATCCCTCCGGCAAGCGCGAGTGAAGCGCATCACCCTGCCCGAATGCACCGATGAGGTATGGCACGGCTACCTGCCCGGTGCCGCGCCGGGCCTGGTCTATGGTTTGCGCGCCCATGGTCCGTATGAACCCAACCGTGGTCATCGCTTCAACCCCAACAAGCTGTTGCTGGATCCCTATGCCAAGCGCTTGGTGGGCCAGGTGCGCTGGACCGATGCGCTGTATGGCTACCGCTTGCATTCGGCGCGCGCCGATCTGTCCTTCGACCGGCGCGACAGTGCCGCCGCCATGCCCAAGGCCATGGTTATGGACGATGCCTTCGTGTGGGAACACGACCGCCTGCCGCAGGTGCCCTGGAACAAGACCGTGATCTACGAAGCCCATGTCAAGGGCATCTCGAAGTTGCGCGAAGATCTGCTGCCGCATGAGCGCGGCACCTTCGCCGCGCTGGCCGATCCGGCCTTCATCGATCATCTCTTGCGGCTGGGCGTGACCACGCTGGAACTGATGCCCATCCACGCCTTCCTGCAGGATAGCTTCCTGGTCGAGCGCGGACTGCACAATTACTGGGGCTACAGCACGCTGTCCTATTTCGCGCCGGAGCCATCCTACATGTCCATGGGCGACCCCAACGAGTTGCGCATGGCGGTGCGTCGCCTGCACAGCGCCGGCATCGAAGTGATCCTGGACGTGGTCTACAACCACACCAGTTGCGGCAGCGAACTGGGGCCCACGCTGTCCTTCCGTGGCCTGGACAATGCCAGCTACTTCCGCCTGCTGCCGGGCCAGGAGCGTTACCACATCAACGATACCGGCTGCGGCAATACCTTGAACCTGTCGCATCCGCGAGTACTGCAGATGGTGCTGGATTCGCTGCGCTACTGGGCGCAATCGTTCCACATCGACGGCTTCCGCTTCGACCTGGGCTCCACTCTGGGCCGCGAGCCGCATGGTTCGATCCG
>NZ_BADI01001050.1:0-6126 GCF_000333555.1 Herbaspirillum sp. B65
CCTGGAGGCGTTCTGGCTGGCCTTGCGGGTGGCGATGGTTTCCTTCTTTTCCAGCGTGGAATTGATGTAGGCGGTCACGGTCGAGGCGAACGCGGCCGGCAGTTCGCCCTTGAGGCGACGCAGCAGTTCGGCGGCTTCGGCCGGGTATTGGGCGGCATAGCTGTCGAAGGTCTGCTTCCAGTTGGCTTCGAAGTCGGCGCCGGTGGCCTTGGCATCCCAGGCGGCGTAGACGTCAGCGGGAATCTCGAAGGGCGCGGCAGTCCAGCCCAGCGCTTCGCGCACGGCGGCGATTTCCTTGTCGCCCAGGGCGGCGCCGTGCACCTTGTCGGTGCCGGCCAGGTTGGGCGAGCCCTTGCCGATGACGGTGCGGCAGCAGATCAGGGTCGGCTTGTCGGCCAGCTTGGCCTGGTGGATGGCGGCGCTCACGGCTTCGACGTTGTGGCCGTCGACGGCCGGGATGACGTTCCAACCGTAGGCTTCGAAACGCTTCGGGGTGTCGTCCTTGAACCAGCCTTCGACGTGGCCGTCGATGGAGATGCCGTTGTCGTCATACAGCACGATCAGCTTGGACAGGTTCAACACGCCCGCCAACGAGCAAGCTTCGTGCGAGATGCCTTCCATCAGGCAGCCGTCGCCGACGAAGGCGTAGGTATAGTGATCCACCACGGCCAGGCCGGGCTTGTTGAATTCGGCGGCCAGCAGCTTTTCAGCCAGCGCCATGCCCACCGCATTGGTGATGCCCTGACCCAGCGGGCCGGTGGTGGTTTCCACGCCCGGGGTGATGTGCACTTCGGGGTGGCCGGCGGTCTTGGAATGCAGCTGGCGGAAGTTCTTGATGTCTTCCATCGACAGGTCGTAGCCGGTCAGGTGCAGCAGCGCGTATTGCAGCATGGAACCGTGGCCGTTGGAGAGCACGAAGCGGTCACGGTTGGCCCACTGCGGGTTGGACGGATTGTGACGATAGTGCTTGGCCCACAGGGCCACTGCGATTTCGGCCATCCCCATCGGCATACCCGGGTGCCCGGAATTGGCTTTTTGAACTGCGTCCATCGCCAGCGCGCGGATCGCGTTGGCCATCTTGTCGGTGGGGAGAGTGGAAATCATGTCGAGGTCAGAGTTTGCTGTGCTGTAGGCGCCGCAGGCGCACAAATCGGGTTCGGAAGCCAAAACGCCCGCCCCGGCAGACCGGGCTAGGCGCGGGGCCGTATTTTACCAGAGTGCGCCGGGGGGATTAAAATTCAGGACTAGCCGCATGACTGTCCTGACAACATTTTTGCATCTTCACCGCCTCCTGGCCCTTGCCCATGCCCCGTTTCTTCCTTCCGCAAACCCTCGCCATCGGTTCCGCGCTGGTCCTGCCCGAGCAGATTGCCCACCATATCCAGGTGCTGCGCCTGCAACCGGGCGATACCGTGACCCTGTTCAATGGCGAAGGCGGCGAGTACACCGCCAGCCTGACGGCCATTGAAAAGAAGCGCGCCCACGCCGAAGTGAAGACTTTTTCACCTCGCGAGGCGGAACTGCCCTACGCGCTGACCCTGGCCCAGGCCCTGCCTGAAGGTTCGAAGATGGATTGGATCGTCGAGAAAGCCGTGGAACTGGGCGCCACCGCCCTCCAGCCGCTGGCCGCGCAACGCTGCGTGGTGCGCCTGTCAGGCGAACGGGCCGAGAAGAAGCAGGCCCACTGGCAAGGCATTGTCCATGCTGCCGCCGAGCAATGCGGTCGCAACCGCCTGCCGCATCTGGGCGAGGTGACCGACTTCAAGCGCTGGATCGCCCAGAGCGACCTGCATCGGCGCATCCTGCTCTCCCCGCGCGGCAGCGAGCCGCTGTCAGGTTGGGCGCGCCATCATCCGCCGCAGGCCGTGACCGTCATGGTCGGCCCCGAAGGCGGCTTCAGCGAGGAAGAAGAAGACCTGGCCTGCGCCCAGGGCGCGCTGATGCTGTCCATGGGCAGCCGGGTGCTGCGTACCGAGACTGCGGGGCTGGCGGCACTGGCTGCCTTGAATGCGGTGTGGGGGGAGCTTTGAAGAAATCTTCATACAGGTAATTTCCAGCCGGCCTGCCTGATTCCCGTGCAGGCCACCCCAGCGGACGTCCAAGTTCGGCGCACGCCTCCCCATTTTGTCTCGCTGACAAAATTCTTCATTTCTCCTCGGACACTTTGCCTTTCGGCACTTCACCTCGCAAACCCGCGTGGTGAAGCCTTTTCCCCTTTTTCAGCCGCGTGACGGACGCGCTGGCACGCCTCCTGCTTAAAGATATTCAATCTTGTATTCAAGTTTGAATATCCAAAATGACTGCCATTTCCGCCCTGCAACAAGCCGCCATCCCGACCACCATCGCCGCCACCCTGGCCGCCTACCGCGAAGGCCGCAGCACGCCCGGCAAGGTGGTGGCCGAACTGCTGGCGCGCCTCGACCGCGCCGGCCGCGATGAAGTCTGGATCAGCCGCGTGCCGCCCAAGCAACTGAAGCAACAAGCCGCCGCGCTGGACCTGATGTTGCAGATCAAGGGAGAAGCCGTGCTGGAGACCATGCCGCTGTTCGGCATCCCCTTCGCCGTGAAGGACAACATCGACGTGGCCGAGATGTCCACCACCGGTGCCTGTCCCGAATTCGGCCGACTGGCCAGCGAGAGCGCCACCGTAGTGCAGCGCCTGCAGGCCGCTGGCGCGCTGCTGGTGGGCAAGACCAACCTGGACCAGTTCGCTACCGGCCTGGTCGGCGTGCGCTCCCCCTACGGCGCGGTGCGTAATGCGATCAAGCCGGAATACGTCTCCGGTGGCTCCAGTTCAGGCTCCGCGGTGGCGGTGGCGCTCGGTCAAGTCCTGTTCTCACTGGGAACGGATACCGCCGGCTCGGGCCGTGTACCGGCTGCCTTCAATCACCTGGTCGGCCTCAAGCCCACCAAGGGCTTGATCAGCGCACGCGGCCTGGTCCCGGCCTGCCGCACCCTGGATTGCATCTCCATCTTCGCCCACGACGTGGCCGATGCCTGGCGCGTGCTGCACAGCGCCGCCGGCTTCGATGCCGAGGATGGCTATTCGCGCCGTCCCACCATGCTGGGGGTGAAGCGCCGGGGCTATCACATCGCCATTCCCGAGCACTGTGAATTCTTTGGCGACAGCGTCGCCCAGGAAGCCTGGGAACGCAGCCTGACGCAGATCGCAGCCCTGCCCGGCGTGAGCCTGGCGAAGATTCCCTTCGCCCCCTTCAGCGCCGCCGCGCAGCTGCTGTACCAGGGGCCGTGGGTGGCCGAGCGCCGCGCCGCACTGGGTGACTTCTTCCTGGAGAACCCGGAAGCCATCCATCCGGTGGTGCGCCAGATCACCGCCCAGGCCGACGACTACGATGCCGTGGACAGCTTCAACGCCCAGTATCGCCTGGCCGACCTGCGCCGCCAGGCCGAAAACCTGCTCGAAGGCAGCGACCTGATGCTGGTGCCCACCACCACCACCTTCCCCACCATCGCCGAAGTCGAGGCCGATCCGGTGGTGCGCAATGCGCAGCTGGGCCATTACACCAACTTCGTCAACCTGATGGACATGTCGGCCCTGGCCATCCCCGCCGTGTGGCGTCGCGACGGCTTACCAGCCGGCGTGACCCTGATCGGCCCGGCCGGGGCCGACCACCTGCTGGCCGAAGCCGGCGCCCGCTTGCAGCAGCAGCTGGGCGGTGCCGCGCAAGCCGATGCGATTGCCGCCGCGCCGCTGCCCTTCAACGAAAGCAGCATCAAGGTCTGCGTGGTCGGCGCCCACCTGGCCGGCCAGCCGCTGAACTGGCAATTGCTGGAAGCCGGCGCGCGCCGCGTGGCCGTGACCCGCACTGCCGCCTGCTACCGGCTCTACGCCTTGGCCGGCACGACACCGCCCAAACCCGGCCTAGCCCGCACCGAAGGTGACGGCGCCGCCATCGCGGTGGAAGTCTGGGAGATGCCGTTGCGCCAGTTCGGCGGCTTCGTCGCGGCCATCCCGGCGCCGCTGGGCATCGGCACGGTGGAGCTGGCCGATGGCAGCAGCGTCAAGGGCTTCATCTGCGAGCCGGCCGGCATTGCCGGCGCCACCGACATCACCCACCACGGCGGCTGGGTCAATTATCTGCATTCGCTGAACTGACACCCTCACCACGGAGCTGCTCATGATGAAGAAGAAGACCACCTTATCCGCCGCGCACGGTGCCGCCCGCCGCCGCTTCATGGCCAAGGCCGGTGCGCTCACCGCTACCGCCGCCATCGCTGGCGCCCCGGCCATCCTGCGTGCGCAGAGCGTCCCCATCCGTATCGGCTACTGGCCGGTGGCAGCCGGCCTGCCCTTCTATGCCGCCGTGGAAGCAGGCTATTTCAAACAGGCCGGGCTGGAGGTACAAGCCATCAAGTTTGCCGGTGCCCAGCAAGTGATGGAAGCCATGCTCTCCGGCCGCGCCGATGGCTCGGCCAATGGCACGGGCGCGGGCAACCTGGCCATCGGCGAGATCGCGCAGCCGGGTCTGTTCAAGATCTTTGCCACCAATCCCAGCAATGCCAAGTACGTGCTCGATGAATTCCTGGTGCCCAAGGACAGCCCGGTCAAATCGATTGCCGATCTCAAAGGCAAGAAGGTCGCCTCCGGCCCCGGCATCCAGAACGTGACCCTGGCCAAGACGGTGCTGGAACGCGCCGGCGCTACCGGTGCCACCGTGGTGGAACTGCCCATCGGTCAGCACGTCGCTTCGCTGGCGGCCGGCCAAGTGGATGCGGCCTACACGCTGGAACCCACCGGCACCGTGGGCCGCATGAGCAACAGCACCCGCGTGCTGGAAGCCGGCGTGATCGCCAAGTACATCCTGGGCGATCCGATGGCGCCCTGGCACGGCGGCGCTGCCGCGCTGACCACCGAATTCATCAAGAAGAACCCGGAGCTGGCGCGCAAGTACATCGCCGCCTATGCCCGCGGCATCGAACTGGTGCGCAGCAAACCGGACCAGGCGCGCACCTACCTCAAGGGCTATACCGCCATCGAAGGCTCGCTCACCAATGAAGTGCCACTGGCGGCCTACATGCTCTACAACGAATTCAAGCCCAGCGATCTGGCCTACTTCCAGAAGTTCTATGACCTGTTCGTCGAGAAGGGCGTGTTCTCGCAACGCATCGTGGTCGACAACCTGATCTACAAGGGCTGAGGCCATCATGAACGAGACCATCGCTCCTGCCGTAGCCGTGGCGCCCCAACCGGCAACGGCGGCACCAGCCAGTGCTGCGCCCCGCAAGCGCGCCGCGCTGGGCCGCCTGCTGCCTATCGTCGGCCCCATCGTACTGTTCATGATCTGGGACCTGGTAGTGCGCGCCGGGTGGATCAAGGCAATCCTGCTGCCGCCGCCCGAAGCCACGCTCATGGCCATGTTCAAGGGATTGGCGGGCGGCCCGCTGCTGCTGGATTTCAGCGTGACCGTGGTGCGCACGCTGGAAGCCTTTGCCATTGCCGCCGTGCTGGGCCTGCCCATCGGCGTGCTCCTGGGCAGCAACGAACGCGCCTATCGCAGCGTGGAATTCCTGATCGATTTCTTCCGCTCGACACCTTCGTCGGCACTGATCCCGCTGTTCCTGCTGATCTTCGGCGTGTCCGACATCAACAAGGTCGCCATCGCTGCCTTCGGCGCCTTCCTGATCGTGCTCTTCAACAGCGCTTACGGCGTGCTCAATGCCCGCAAGCAGCGGGTGATGGCAGCCAAGGTGATGGGCGCGTCGCGCTGGCGCATCTTCTGCGACGTACTGATCTGGGAAAGCCTGCAAGCCAGCTTCGTGGGCCTGCGCAGCGCGGTCTCGATGGCGCTGGTGATCGTGATCGTGGCGGAGATGTTCATCGGCTCCGAAAACGGCCTTGGCCACCGCATCATCGATACCCAGCAGGTCCTGAACGTGCGCGAGATGTATGCCGCCATCCTCTCGGCGGGCGCGCTGGGCTATGCCCTCAACGTGGTCTTCATCGTCATTGAAAAACGCATCGTGCACTGGAGTGGAAGATGAGCGTCGTGATCAGCCCCAAAATCGACCTGCCCCCGGAAACACCCTTCGTTCCCGGTCCCCCGGGCACCCACATCACCAGTCGCGGCCTGACCAAGTATTCGCCGGCTGGCCGCTGATAAAACT
>NZ_BADI01001049.1:0-8126 GCF_000333555.1 Herbaspirillum sp. B65
CACCCTGGACGAAGCGCTTCCAGCGCAGCACGCGCAGGGTCGCGCCTGCTTCGATGGGGTATTTGATGCTATCGGCGCCAGCCACGCCGGGGCCAGCGGCAAAGGCGTTCGCGCCCAGGCTGGATGCGGCTGCGGCGGCAGCACTGGTGACCAGGAATTCGCGTCGTGTCAGCTTGCTCATGTCTCCTACTCCTTCGGTTGAACGTCGAATTGGACCGCTTGCGAACAGAGGTTCTTGCGGATGGACTCTTGTTGTTCTGATGCTGCGCTACGGGTGTTGCCTTGGGACTGCGGTATGGTGGTACGGCGATGGTGCGGGATGGATGGGGCGATCAGCGCGCTGCCAGCGACTGGCCCGATGCGGTATCGAAGAGGTGCGTGCGGCTGTGGTCGGGCACCAGGTGGATCACGTCGCCCGCGCCAAAGTCATGACGCTCGCGGAAGATCGAAGTGAGGCTGGTCTGGCCAAAGCGCGAGAACACTTCGGTATCGGCCCCGGTCGGTTCCACCACGATGACCTGGGTGGCGATGCCTGTTCCGGCGGCGCCGATGGAAAGATGTTCGGGACGCACGCCATAGGTGACCTGCTGGCCGTCATTGCCTTGCAAGGCGCTGCCATAAGGGGCGGGCACGCGGGTGCCATCGGCGAACTCGACTTCGGCCGCGCCGACGCCACGGCGCAAGGTGGCCGGGATGAAGTTCATCGCGGGCGAACCGATGAAGCCGGCCACGAACAGGTTGGCCGGATGGTCGTACAGGTCCAGCGGACGCCCGCGCTGTTCCACCAGGCCATCGCGCATGACCACGATCTGGTCGGCCATGGTCATGGCTTCGATCTGGTCGTGGGTGACGTAGATGGAGGTGGTCTTCAAGCGCTGGTGCAGTTCCTTGATCTCGGTGCGCATCTGCACGCGCAGCTTGGCATCCAGGTTGGAGAGCGGTTCATCGAACAAGAACACCTGTGGATCGCGCACGATGGCGCGGCCCATCGCCACGCGCTGGCGCTGGCCACCCGAGAGCTGGCGCGGGTAGCGGTCCAGCAGCTGGTTCAGGCCGAGGATGTCGGCCGCCTTCTTGACCCGTTCTTCCACGAAGGACTTATCCTTCTTGGCCAGGGTGAGCGAGAAGGCCATGTTGTCGCGCACGGTCATGTGCGGATAGAGCGCGTAGTTCTGGAACACCATGGCGATGTCGCGGTCCTTGGGCTGGACGTTGTTGACCACGGTGCCACCGATGAGGATCTCGCCGCCCGTGATTTCTTCCAGGCCCGCCAACATGCGCAGCAAGGTCGATTTGCCACAGCCGGAAGGACCGACCAGGACGGTGAATTCGCCATCGGCGATATCGATGTCGACGCCCCGGATGATCTGGGTGCTGCCGAACTGTTTCTTGACTGCGCGAATCTGTACTGATGCCATCAAATGCTCCTCGTGTCTATCCTCGTATCGACGCCATGTAACCGGTTCCAGGCGGGGCCGGCGACAGCGTGCTTGTTGTACTAGGTTCATCACGCCGCTTGCGGCGCGTGTTGCTTATGCTGGATGGCCTTGGACGACGACGTAGGAGGGGCGTCCGTTGCGGTCCCAGTCGATCAGGTTCTGGGCCGCCTTGCGGCGCAGTTCGCGCGCGGCCACGTCCGAGAAGAATGCCGCGTGCGGCGACAAGAGTACGCGCGGGTGCTGCACGATCGCCGCCGATGTCGTGGGCGGCTCGACTGGCAACACATCCAGCGCCGCGCCCTTGAGCTGACCGTTTTCCAGCGCGGCCAGCAGGTCGTCGATCTGGATGAGCCCGCCGCGTGCGGAATTGACCAGGTAGCTTTGCGGCGGCAGCAGCGCCAGCAGCGAGGCATCGATCATGTTGCGCGTCTCATCGTTGAGCGGGGTATGCAGCGATACCACGTGCGCTTGCCGGAACAGATCCTCGCGGCCGACGCGTTCCACGTAGGCCGGGAAGTCGCCATCGATGATGTAGGGGTCATAGGCGATGACGCGCTTGAACAGATTGCGCGAGATGTGCGCCATGCGCTTGCCGATGCGGCCCAGGCCGATGATGCCGAGGGTGAGCTCGGAGGCGCGCGGGATGATGCCGGCCGTGGTGTAGTGCCACTGTCCAGCCTTGACCGCACGGTCGTAGACGGTGATGTTGCGGATCAGGTCCAGTGCCATGGCCAGCGCATGGGTGGCTACTTCACCCACGCCATAGTCGGGCGAGTTGGCGACCCAGACGCCGTAGCGGGCGGCATCGGCGGTATTGATGGTGTCGAAGCCCGCGCCATAGCGGCTGGCGATGCGGATTTCAGGACGTGCTGCAAACACCTTGGCGTTCACCGGTGCGTATTGCACCAGCAAGCCCTGACAGCCTTCAGAGGCGGCGATGACGTCGTCTTCGGTGCGGCATTGCGCGGTCACGACTTCCACGCCGGCTTGTCTGTAGAGCGCCAGCTCCAGGTCGACGTCGGGGAAATCGTAGTCCGTAATCAGTACTTTCATTGCGGGTCTCCATGATGGTTGTCTCGGGCCACCTTGTTGCAACTACTTCCTGGAACACGGCCGCCGATTGTGTGGCTGTGTCGTGTTCCCGGGTACGACTGATGCTGATGTTGAGCTTGATGCGGGCCTAATGCGGGCTTAATACAGGCTTAATTCGAACTTGATACAGGGTTAATGCAGGCTTAATGCTCTTCTGATGGACCGGACAGGCTGTGGCGGTCGGGCAGGCTGGTGTGACATGGCTGGTGCGATTGGCTGCGAGTCTATTGCAGCCCGATTTGTTTGGTCAAGTGGTAATACCAGATCGCGAGAAAGCATTTTGTCAGGAAGCCACAGGGCTGTTTTCCATGCTGCCGTTGCAGCACGATGCATCATCGCTGGCTGGCATAGAAACCAGGCGGGACAAGGCTTTGCGGCGGGCGCTCGAGGGTAGTGAAAATGCTGCGCCGCGTGAAAGAGGAATGATTTTTCGCCTCGGATTCATCCTTGACACCTGCGATCCGATATGAAATTCTGATCTGAGCTGGTCTGACCACATTACCGCATTCGCGGACCATTGATCACCATCGATGCTTGCGCAGGATGGTAAAAAAATCGATCCCGGAGACAGCAGACCGCTCCCACATCGTTGCACGCTGCATCGCACTCCTTGAAAGGATGGTTCTCTGCATGGCTGCCCCCGAACGTTTTTCCGCCCCCGCCTTGCGCCAATTCGCCACGAGCTTGCTGCAACAGGCCGGGCTGGATGCCGACAAGGCCGACAGCGTGGCCGCCACCCTGGTCGATGGCGACCTGCTGGGCCACGATACCCACGGCCTGGCACTGCTGGCCCCGTATGTGAAGGAATTGGAAAAAGGTACGATGACCCGCACCGGTGAGCCGGAAGTGCTCTCCGAGCGCGCCGCCGCCCTGGCCTGGGATGGTCGTCGCCTGCCGGGACCGTGGCTGGTGCATCGGGGTATCGATGCCTTGATCCCCAAGGCGCGTGACTATGGCACGGCCTCATTGACCATCCACCACAGCCACCACATCGCCTGCCTGGCCGCTTACCTGCTGCGCGCCACGCAGGAGGGGTTCATGATGATCCTGGCCAGTTCCGACCCGGCCGTGCAGAGCGTGGCGCCCTTCGGCGGTACCCAGGCGGTGTTTACGCCCAACCCGATCGCGGCAGGCATTCCCACCTCGGGCACGCCCTTCCTGGTGGACATCTCGGCCTCGATCACCACCAATGGCATGAGCAATCGCCTGCACAAGGCGGGCCAGCAGTTCGAAGAAGAATGGCTGATCGATGGCCAGGGCCATCCCAGTCGCGATCCGGCCGTGCTCACGGCCACGCCTCCCGGCACCATCCTGCCGCTGGGGGGCTTGTCGGCCGGGCACAAGGGCTTTGGCCTGGCCTTGCTGATCGAGGCGTTGACCGGTGGCTTGTCCGGCTTTGGCCGTGCCGATCCGCCGGCAGGGTGGGGTGCCACCGTGTTCCTGTCGCTTTACGACCCTTCGGCCTTCGGTGGTGAACAGGATTTCAAGCGCCAGATGGACCATATCGCACAAGCCTGCCGCCACAATGCGCCGCGCCCCGGCGTGGGCCAGGTGCGGATGCCGGGCGACCGTGCCCTGCAACGCCGCGCCGAGCAACTGGAGCAAGGCGTGGCCCTGCATCCGACCATCGCCCCCATGCTGCGCGAGGCGGCGGCCAGTCATGGCTTGGCCTTTCCCGCGGCCCTTGGCTAAACCCCCATCATGCCCATCGAAGCGATCGAACCGCAGCGGCTTTATCGCCAGATCAGCGACCAGCTACGCAAGCTGATCGTAGAGGGCGAATTCGCCGTCGGTTCACGCTTGCCGTCCGAACGCGACCTGGCGCTGCAACTGGGCGTGAGCCGGCCCTCCTTGCGCGAGGCCTTGATTGCGCTGGAGGTGGAAGGGCATATCGAAGTGCGGATGGGTTCGGGCATCTACGTCTGTCCGCCCGTGCAGCGCGAGCGGCGCAGTGACCTATCCGGCGAGGAAGGGCCGCTGGAACTGATCCGCGCGCGCGAGATGATCGAGGGGGAGGTGGCCTACGCCGCCGCCCAGCATGGCAGCAAGCAGCAGATCGCCGCGGTCGAAGAAGCCTATGCGTTGATGATGGCCCGTGCCGAGGCCGGCATCGATCCGCTCGAAGCCGACCGCCTGTTCCACATCCGCCTGGCCGAAGCCACCGGCAACAGCGTGCTGGTCAGGGTGGTGACGCAACTCTTCGATGCCCGCCTGGGGCCCTTGTTCGAGCGCCTGCACAGCCATTTCGACGGCACCCGCGTATGGCAGGAAGCCATCGAGGAACATGGCCTGATCATGCAGGCCCTGCGCGCGCGCAACGCCGAACAGGCGCGTGCGGCCATGCGACGGCACATGGATATCGCCTTCACCCGCTACAGCGCCAACCTGATCCGCGCATACGGGCATCGCCAACAGGGGCCAGAGCAAGAACAGCAGCGGGGCAAGCCGCGCAAGCGCGCGACCCGCAAGAGCGCACTTCAGTTGAAGTAGGTGCGCGCCATTTCAAAGCGGCGCGAAAAGTAGGGATTGTCCATGCGCGAGATATGCACCTTGCCATTGGTCGAGGGCGCATGGACGAAGCGGCCATCACCCAGGTAGATGCCTACGTGCGAGAACGGACGGTTCTGGGTGTTGAAGAACACCAGGTCGCCGGCACGCAATTGCGCAGGATCGATCTCTCGGCCGCGGCGCGCGATATCGGCAGCGCTGCCGCTGATGTGGTAGTTGGCAGCCTGGCCGAAGATGTAGCTGACCATGCCGCTGCAATCGAGCCCGGCCGAGGGATTCTTGCCGCCGAAGCGGTAGCCGGTATCGATCAGCGAGAGCGCATAGAGCGCCACTTCATTGCCATTGTCGCTGGCCGGCAATGCCGGCGCCTGCGATTGCGGGGCGCCCGGTAGCCGGGAGATGGGCGGGGCAGTCGGTGCCGTGCCGCAGGCGGCCAGCACCAGTGCCGCCGCCAGCGCGGCAAGCCAGGACAGGGGGGATGGCAGTATCGCCATCCGGTTCGACTCGATGCGTACGCGCCCCGCCATGGCTTACTTCCCGATCTTGGCCAGGACTTCTTCCAGCATGGAGAACATCTGGTCGATTTCTTCCTTGCTCACGTTCAGGGCCGGCATGAAGCGCAGCAGGTTGGGACGCGGCGAGTTCAGCAGCAGGCCCACCGGTTCCAGGTTGCGTGCGGCTTCGACGATCTGCGGACCGATGTCGCGACCCAGTTGCATGGCGCGCAGCAGGCCTTCGCCACGTTCACCTTCAAAGCCATACTTTTCGGAGATTTCCAGGGAACGCTGGCGCAGGTACTGGCCACGCTCGCGCACCGATTCCATGAAGCCGGGCTTCAAGAGTTCCTTGATCACGGCCACGCCCACGGCGGTCATCAGCGGGTTGCCGTTGTAGGTGCCGCCTTGCTCGCCGGCTTCGAAACAGGCGATCTCTTCGCGTGCCAGCAGGGCTGCCAGCGGCACGCCGCCGCCGATGCCCTTGGCCAGGGTCATGATGTCGGGTTCGATGCCGGAATGCTGGTAGGCGAACAGCTGGCCGGTACGACCCATGCCGCTCTGCACTTCGTCCACGATCAAGAGCAGGTTCTTTTCCTTGGTCAGGCGGCGCAGGCCTTGCATGAACTCCTTGGAGGCGGGAATGACGCCGCCTTCACCCTGCACCGGTTCCAGCATCACGGCCACGGTATGGCTGCCGATCAGGGCCTCGACGCTGGCCAGGTCGTTCAGGGTGGCCTTGGGGAAGCCCGGCACCTGCGGCGCGAACATGGTGTCCCAGCCGTCCTTGCCGCTGGCCGACATGGTGGCCAGGGTACGACCGTGGAAGCTGTGCTTGAAGGTGATGATCTCGAAGCGCGCCGAACCGTCGGCGGCCGGGTTCTTCTTGCCCCACTTGCGGGCCAGCTTGATGGCGCCTTCATTGGCTTCGGCACCGCTGTTGGCGAAGAACACGCGGTCGAAGACCGAATTGTCCGTCAAGAGCTTGGCCAGCTCCATGGAGGGCGCATTGTAGAAGGCCGGCGACGGGTTGATCAGCTTCTTGCTCTGCGCGGCCAGGGCGTCGGCGATGCATTGCGGGGCATGACCCAGGGTGTTGACGGCCCAGCCCTGGAGGTAGTCGAGGTAACGCTTGCCGTGATGGTCGGTCAGCCACATGCCCTGGCCTTCGGTGAAGACCAGCTCGGGGCGGTTGGTGACGTACATCAGCTTGTTGGCGTCGGACTGGCTGTATTGCATCGAAAGGCTCCTGCAAGAATAGGGTGGTTGGGAAGGTGCGGGACAGACCGTCAGGTAAAACCAAGCGCTAGGCGGCAGGCGCACGACAGACCCGGATGGCGAATAAAAAAAGCCACAGGGTTTGCCTGTGGTTCCGCGATTCGTTTCACTTCACGCGTGCAGCAGCAAACCTTTCTCAGGTTGGCTGCGGCGTCGTAAAAATGTGGCGTTGGCGATCATGCGGTGAATATTAGGACGTTTTGCGCAGAGCGTCAAAAAGAAATTTCCCACAGGATCGGCTGGCGCCGGCTTGCGGCGCTTGGCCGTTGCATTTGTGTCGCACCGCGCCCAGCCGCGCGCCATCAGGCTTGCGCGGCATCTTCGCAAATGCGCATGACGCCGGCATGACATCCAGGGCCACGCACGGCGCCACCCAGATCGCCTCAGGCGGCCGGGGCCGGCTTGGCCAGATCGGCTTCGGAGGTGAAGGAATCTGCGTAGAACTCGCCTTCCGGCAGCTTGCACTGGGCGCTGAAGTCGCGTTGCGCCGATTCGACCACGATCGGTGCGCCGCAGGCATAGACCTGGTGCGCCGACAGGTCGGGGAAGTCTTCCATCACGGCGCGGTGCACGAAGCCGGTACGGCCGCTCCAGTGATCCTCGGGCTGGGCGTTGGAGACCACCGGCACGTACTTGAAGTTGGGCAGTTCCTGTTCCCACTGCTGGCACAGCGCGTTCAGGTACAGGTCCTGCGGACGGCGGCCGCCCCAGTACAGGGTCACCGGGCGCTGGGAGCCCGCATGTTGCAACTGCTCGACGATGGCCTTGATGGGCGCAAAGCCGGTGCCGGAAGCCAGCAGGATGATGGGCTTGTCGGAGTCTTCGCGCAGGAAGAAAGTACCCAGCGGACCTTCGATGCGCAGGATGTCGCGTTCCTTCAGGGTGCTGAACACCTGGTCGGTGAACAGGCCGCCCGGCAGGTGGCGGATGTGCAGGCTCATGGGCTCATCCTTGTGCGGGGCGTTGGCCATGCTGTAGCTGCGGCGCTTGCCGTCGCGCAGCAGGAATTCCACGTACTGGCCGGCCTTGTACTGCAGGCGGTCATTGGCCGGCAATTGCAGCGACAGGATGATCACGTCATCGGCCACCTTCTCCAGCTTGGCCACGCGCACCGGCAGCTTGCGCACCGGGATCTCGCCCACGCCGGCCACTTCGCGCGCCTCGATGGTGACGTCGCTCTGGGGCTTGGCCACGCAGAACAGGGCATAGCCCAACTGCTCTTCGTGGGCCGAGAGGGCGCGCTCCTGGTGCGCGCCGTGCTCGACCTGGCCGGACACCAGCTTGCCCTGCAGGAGCTGCAGGCGCCGTCTGCAGC
>NZ_BADI01001048.1:0-3806 GCF_000333555.1 Herbaspirillum sp. B65
CGCTTTTCCATCCATTCGTGGAACGACGACAAGACCGTCAACGAACCCTGGATGTATCCCGAGGCGACTGCCCAGATCGCTGCGCTCATCAAGCTGCGCTACCGCTTCATTCCTTACCTGTATGAATTGTTGTGGCAATCCACCCGGGATTACCAGCCGGTGCTGCGCCCGACCTTCGCGCAGTTCCCGCAGGATCGTCGCTGCTATGAAGAATGTGACGAGATGATGCTGGGCAGCGACCTGCTGGTCGCGCCCGTGGTCGAGGCCGGACAGACCGAGCGCGAGCTCTATCTGCCAGCCGGTGCGGATTGGGTGTCGTACTGGAGCGGCGAGAGCTTTGCCGGCGGCCAGCGCGTGCGCCTTCCAGCGCCCTGGGAGCAGCCGGTGATGCTCATCCGCAAGGGCGGCGTGATCCCCATGAACGTGGCCGAACCACACTTCGGCCAGCCCGCCGATGCGCGCGCCTTCCTGGTGGTGCCGGTGCCCGGTGAGGGTGAAGCCAGCGGCGGCTGCATCGAGGACGATGGCCACAGCCAGGCCTGGCGCGAAGGCCAGCAGGGACGCTGGCAGGTGCGCGCCCGCAGCGATGCCCACAGCATCACGCTGCAGGTGACGCAGGAAGGCCAGATGCCGGTGGCCACCGACACGGTGGACATCTGGCTGCCGGCGGGCGACACCCGCACCCTGCACACACCTGAGGCCCGCATCGCCAGCGAGCACAACCCGTCCGGGACTGGTGGACGGGTTCTTCTGGCCTGCATCGGTGTAGCGAGATGATGTCTACTCCTTCACCGCCCCCGTCATCCCCGACACGTAATACTCCACAAAGAACGAATACACCACCGCCACCGGTAGCGAGCCCAGCAGCGCCCCGGCCATCAGCGCGCCCCAGTGATACACGTCGCCATCCACCAGTTCGGTGACGATCCCCACCGGTACCGTCTTTACTTCCGAGGATGAAATGAAGGTCAGCGCATAGATGAATTCATTCCACGACAGCGTGAAGGCAAAGATGCCCGCCGAGATCAGTCCGGGCACGGCCAGCGGCAGGATGATCTTGACCAGGATTTCCCAGCGCGTAGCACCGTCGATCAATGCGCACTCTTCCAGTTCGTAGGGAATGGATCGGAAGTAGCCCATCAAGAGCCAGGTGCAGAACGGGATCAGGAAGGTCGGATAGGTCAGAATCAGTGCCCAGCGCGTATCGAACAGGCCCAGCTTGAACACGATGGCCGCCAGCGGAATGAAGAGGATGGAAGGCGGGATCAGGTAGGCCAGGAAGATGCCCAGCCCGACCTGCTTGGAACCCTGGAAGCGCAGCCGTTCGATGGCATAGGCGGCAAATACGCTGGCCGCCAGCGAGGCAAAGGTGGAGACTACCGAGACGATCACCGTGTTCAACAGCCAGGCCGGATACTGGGTGTCGAACAAGAGCTTCTTGAAGTGCGCCAGCGTGGGGGCGACCACCCAGAACGGGTTGCCGGTCTGCGAGAGCAATTCATTGTCGGGCTTGAAGGCGGTGATCACCATCCAGTAGAACGGGAACAGCAGCACGAACAGGAAGATCAGCAGCGGAATATAGATCGTCACCCACTTGCGCGGGGTCGATTGCAGGAAATCCATGCCCTGGGTTTCCATCTGGTCGTCTTTTTTCTTGGCCATTATTTGTCACCTCCTTGTTGCCAGCCGCGACGTTGCAGGCCGAAGTAAGAGAACATGATCGCTGCCAGCAGGAAGGGGATCATGTAGGTGGCCAGCGCCGCGCCTTCACCCAATGCACCGCCGGGAATGGCGCGCTGGAACGACAGCGTAGCCATCAGGTGGGTGGCGTTCAAGGGGCCGCCGCGGGTGAGCACATAGATCAGCTGGAAGTCGGTGAAGGTGAACAGCACCGAGAAGGTCATCACCACCGCGATGATCGGCGTCAACAGCGGCAGGGTCACGTGGCGGAACTGCTGCCAGGGCGTGGCACCGTCGATGGCGGCAGCCTCGTACAGTGACGGCGAGATGGTCTGCAGACCGGCCAACAGCGAAATCGCCACGAAGGGAATACCGCGCCAGACATTGGCAAAGACCGTGGACCAGCGTGCATTCCACGGGTCGCCCAGGAAGTCGATGTAATGGTCGATCAGGCCCATCTTGTGCAGAGCCCAGCTGATGACGGAGAACTGCGCGTCATACAGCCACCAGAACGCCAGTGCCGATAATGCCGTGNGTACGATCCAGGGCAGCAGCACGATGGCGCGGAAGAAGGTCTTCAGCGGCACGTTCTTGTTGAGCAGGATGGCCAGCCACAGGCCCAGCATGAACTTGAGGATGCTGGCGCTGACCGTGTAGAACACGGTATTGAACAGCGACAGTTGGGCCAGCGAGTCGCCGGCCAGGTAGCTGAAGTTGTCCAGGCCGACGAAGCTGCCTTCGCCGCCGATCTTGGTGTCGGTGAAGCCCAGCCAGATGCCCAGGCCCAGCGGGTAGGTCAGGAACACCACCAGCAGGATCACGGCCGGGGCCATGAACAGCATCCCCAGTACGTTACGGTTGTTCAGGAATCGGGATAGCATGATGTGCCTCGATGAAATGGCCGCAGGGCGTGCCTGCGGCCGATACGATGATCGCGTGCGTCTTGGAGTCTTCGTGCCTGCACGTTGCTGCGCCGGGCTGGCAGGCCCTGACAACCTGCCCCTTGGCCCGCTGTCCCGAGGCAACCCGGCGTGGCCGCGTGAAGGCTCAAACCATCGGCATCAAGCCTTGTAGTAGCGCTTGGCGCGTTCGGCTGCGCGGTCGATGGCCTGCTGCACGGTCTTGGCGCCGGATGCCGCTTCGGCCACCATGTCCACCACCACATAGTCCGCCATGCAGGCCGCCGAGGCTTGTCCCAGCGGGCCTTCGTGGCCATGGTCCAGCATCAGCGAGGCCGAGTCGCGGTACACCGTGGCCTTGGGGTCGTCGGTCCAGACCGGGTTCTTTTCGTAGGCCTTGAGCGACTGGCTGACGTAGCCGATGGAGGCCTTCATCCATGGGTTGTACTGGTCCGGCTCGAACATGAATTGCACGAAGGCCTTGGCCGCGTTGGGGTACTTGGTGTGCTTGAAGACCATCATCTGCGTGATCTGCATCAGCTCGGAGGGCTTGCCCACCGGACCGATGGGGAAGTGCGCGTGCTGGGTGTCGCGGCCGATCTCCTGCAGCTTGGGGTCTTGCGAATTCTTGGCGGCGTAGTAGACCGAGATGCCGTTGGCCGTCAGGCTGATCTGGCCATCCAGATAGGCCTTGTTGTTGGACGGATCCTGCCAGGACAGGGTGCCCGGTACGAAGGTGGCATAGAGCTGCTTGGCGTATTCCAGCGCGGCGCGGGTCTCGGGCGAGTTGATGACGACCTGGCCCTGCTTGTTCACCAGCTTGCCGCCGTGCGACCACAACAGCCAGTGCGCCCAGTTGTTGGGCATCCCCACGGCCTTGCCCAGGGCGAAGCCGACCGGGGTGTCCTTGGCCTTCAATGCCTGGCACAGCTTGAGGAAGCCGGCCGTGTCCTTGGGGATGGCATCGAAGCCGGCGGCCTTGATCTGGCTTTCGCGATAGACCAGGGCATTGCCGATCACGCCCAGCGGCAGGGCGATCCACTTGCCGTCCTTGGTGCCGTACTTGCGGCAGACGTCGTACCAGCCGCCATAGCGCTTGCCCAGCGAATCGGCCAGGTCGGTCATGTCGATCAGCTTGGTCGGGTACTGTTGCGGGTCGTCAAACCAGCCCAGCACGATGTCCGGACCGCTGCCCACGTTGGCGGCCACGGCCGATTTCGGACGCAC
>NZ_BADI01001047.1:0-7502 GCF_000333555.1 Herbaspirillum sp. B65
CGCCGCCCGCCTGCCTTCGGCGGCGCGTTTCCCCGAGTTCGGTGATGAGGACATTGCACGTGCCTTGCCGCGAGCGGTGCGCGCGCTCGACGCTGCACTGCCGGTCTTGATCCTGGGCGAGTCGGGCTGCGGCAAGGAAGTGGCAGCCCAGGCTTTGCATCGGCATAGCCGCCTGCGCAGTGGCCCCTTCGTGGCGATCAATTGCGGCGCTATTCCGCGCGAGCTGATCGAGGGCGAACTGTTCGGTCATGCCGAGGGCGCCTTCACCGGGGCGCGGCGCGGAGGCGCCAAGGGCCGGATAGAACAGGCCGATGGTGGCACCCTGTTTCTCGATGAGATCGGCGACATGCCGCTGGAATTGCAGACCCGCCTGTTGCGGGTGCTGGAGACGCATGAAGTGACGCGCCTGGGCGAGGGCGCTAGTCGCAAGCTGGAATTCCAGTTGCTCAGTGCCACGCATCAGCCGCTGGATCAACTGGTGCAGCAGGGGCGGTTCCGCGCCGACCTGCTGTTCCGCCTGGATGGTTTGCGCCTGTGGCTGCCGCCGCTGCGGCAGCGCAAGCAGTTACGTACCCTGGTCGAGGTGGTGTTGGCCGAGGAGGGGTTGGGCGAACAGGATCTGGAGAGCGACTGTTTGCAGCAGTTACTGAGTTTGTCGTGGCCCGGCAATTGTCGCCAATTGCGTGCGGTGCTGCGGCTGGCTCGGGTCATGGCCGAACCGGGCGAGTTGATCGGCTTGGCGCACCTGCCGGCGGATATCCGCCAGGAGCTGGCGGCTGCGCACCATTGCGCGCAGGCAGCTCCTGCCAGTCCGGGCGGTATGGCTTCGCTCCGGCAACACCATCAGGCACTGCTGGAGGCCACCTTGCGCGAAGTCGATGGCAATGTCTCGGCCGCCGCCCAGCGCCTGGGCGTGAACCGCTCCACCTTGCATCGCTGGATGAAGAAGGCGCGCTGACCTGGAGTGGGCCCCGGTGCAGCGCTCCTGCTTTCAGAATACCTTGGCGATGCGCAGGTTGAAACGATTCGATTCCTTGGCGCCGTTTTCCACCTTGACCGACTGGCCATACTGCGCCATCAGTTGCACGGTCGGAGTGACGAAGGTGGAAAAGCCGATCTGCAACCGCCCATTGTTCATGCGATCGTTTTGCGCAATTCCGTTCAACTTGGTGGCGCCACCGAAGTCCTGGTACCAGGACAGGGCCAGCGAGGTGAGGGGGGAGAACATGTAGCGCAGGTGGGTTTGCAGGCCATAGGACGCATCCTGCTGGCGCTTCAATCCCAGGAAATTGGTATTGTCGCCATAGACGGCGTATTCCCCGATCACGTCCAGCATGAAATTGGCGGGCAGTGCCGTCACGTAGCCCAGTTGGAAGATGCCTTTCCAGCGGTTCTCGCCGATGTTGACCGGTCCCTTGCTGCCATCGTAGTTGCCTGCTGGCAGTGAGACGAAGGCCGATATCCCCAGCCAGCGCTGCTCTTGCTGCTGGTTCAGTAGCCATAGCGTACCGCCCACCAATGGATCGCCGACGCCGCTGGCCGACACCGGGTTGAGCGGCCCGAATGGCGTTTGCAGATCGACCTTGCCGAAGGGGATGATGATCTGCGGGTCGATCACGTAGTCGCCCAGTTTCATGAAATGGACCAAGCGTGCCAGGCCGATGTCGGTGACCAGCTTGAAATCCCCCGGGGTGCGATTGCCGTTGGCGTAGTTGGCGTTGCGCTCGGTGTGCTGGGCATACAGCAGGCCCAGGGTGGTGCCGGCAGGCAGCGCCGCATAGTCGCCCGGGTCGGTGGCGATTTCGGCGGCGTTGGCGCTGGCACCAGCCAATGCCAGAATGCTGGCCAGCAAAGTGCGCCGCCAGGCTGGCAGGAGGGTGGGAGTGGGATGCATGTGGGTGTCTCCGTTGTTGTAGGTGTGGATGGGTAAGGCAAGCTTGCAGGAGCAAGTCAGGAATCAGAAGGGATACTGGATCGGCTGGTCCATGATGCTCAACCACTGGGTCTGGGTGAATTCATGCACGCTGGCCGGGCCGCCGAAACGGCTGGCATTGCCCGAATCGCCCATGCCGCCGAAGGGCACCTGGAATTCGTTATTCACGGTCTGGTCGTTGATGTGCACCATACCGCAGCGCAATTGGCGTCCCAGTGCGGTGGCACGTGCCACGTCGCGACTATGGATGGCTGCAGCCAAGCCATAGGGGCTGGCGTTGACCAGATCGATGGCTTCGCTTTCGTCGTCAAAGACGGTGATCGGGGCCACCGGGCCGAACAGTTCCTGGCCATACACGGGCATCTCCGGCGTGACCTCGGCCAGCACCGTGGGTGCATAGAACAACTGGTCGTAGCGGCCTCCGGCCAGCAGTTTGGCTCCCGCTGCAATACTGTCGCTGACTAGGCCATGCAGGCGATCGCGTTGGCGTGCATTGATCAATGGCCCCAGATGCACCTGTCCCAGGTTGGGGTCACCCACATGCAGGGCCTTGGCGCGTGCTGCCAGTTTTTCTGCATAGTGCGCGGCGACCGAGCGATGTACCAGGTGCCGTCCGGCTTGCATACAGATCTGTCCCTGGTGCAGGAAGGACGCCCAGGCGCCGTTGGAGGCGGCAGCGTCCAGGTCGGCATCGGCCAGCACCACCAGTGCATTGTTGCCGCCCAGTTCCAGCGCCACCTTCTTGAGCGATTGTCCGCAGCTCTGGCCGATGGCACGGCCTACGGCAGTGGACCCGGTGAAAGCGATCATACCCACTTGCGGATGGTTGACCAGCGCCTCGCCTGTGGCCGGACCTCCGGGAATGACGTGCAACACGCCTGTCGGCAAGCCGGCCAGTTCGAACAGCCGCGCCAGCCACAGACCGCCGCAGACTGCGCTCTGGGTATCGGGTTTGAGGATCACCGCATTACCCAGTGCCAGTGCGGGCGCCACCGAGCGCAGCGACAGCAGCAAGGGGAAATTCCACGGTGAGATCACGCCCACCACGCCGATGGGGACTTGCCGCCACTGGTTGCTGCGGCCAGGCAGGGTGGAGGGAAAGAGCATGCCGTCGGGCTGCATCGGCAGCGCTGCCGCCATGTGCAATTGTTCGTAGCATTGCGCCCAGTTCCATTCGGCCTTGGGCGTGGTGGAACCGCATTCGCGGATGTTCCAGTCATTGAAGTCCTTGGCATGCAACAGCATCAGTCGCGCCGCTTCTCGTAGCAACGCGGCACGCTCGGTGAAGGGCAGCGCAGCCCAATGGCGCTGGGCGCCAGTGGCGCTGGTGGCAGCACGCGCGATGTCTTCGGCGTTGCCGATGCCGGTCTGGCCCAGCACTTGCTGGGTGGCCGGTTCGATGACGTTGGCGCTGCCACCAGCGGCTGTGATCCAGCCGTCCGAATAAATCTTGCCTTGCCAGTGGCTGTTGGTTTCAAACAGTGATTGCATGTGGGCTCCTTGGGGTGGGAAGAGGATCAGGCTTGCTTGAGGATCTCGGCCATTCGTTCGCCGATGATCATGCAGGGCGCCATGGTGTTGCCGGTGGTCACGCGCGGCATGATGGAACCGTCGGCTACGCGCAGGCCTTCGATGCCGCGCACCTTCAATTGATGGTCGACCACGGCCATCTTGTCGCGCCCCATCTTGCAGGTACCGGTCTCGTGCCAGTAGGTGAGGGCGGCGTCACGCACGAAGCTTTCCATCTGCTTGGGCGAGAGCGGGCCGGGCATCACTTCGCGCTTGGCAAACTGGCGCAGCTCGGCCTGGTTGCCGATCTCGCGGCACAGTTCCACGGCGCGCACCAGGGCCTTGACATCGGCCGGGTCGGAAAGGAAGTTGGCGTGGATCTTGAGACGGTCGCGTGGATCGGCCGATTGCAGTTCCAGGTAACCGCGGCTCTTGGGTTGCACCAGGCCCGGGGCGATCGACCAGGCCGCCTGTGGTACCTGGTATTGCTTGGCGGTGGCCTCTGAGGTGAAAGGAATTTCGATCTGGAACGGTTGCAGGTCAGGCGAGCTCAGCTGGCTGTCGCTTTTCCAGAAGAAGGTGCACTCGGCCAGGTTGTTGCGTGGGATTTCGGGCGTGTTGTATTCCCACAGGCAGCCGCCCAGCAGGATGTGATCCATGAAGTTGCGGCCTACGCCCGGCAGGTGGTGGCGCACCGCCACGCCAGCCCGGCGCAGCATGGCTTCGTCACCAATGCCGGCGAGCATGAGCAGCTTGGGGGAATTGAGGGCCCCGGCCGAGAGGATCACTTCGCGTTGTGCGCTGATGCGTCGTTGCTGGCCTTGCCAGAGCATCTCCACGCCGGTGGCGCGTTGGCCCGACAATACCAGGCGCTGCACTTCGGCCCGGGTCAGCACGGTCAGGTTCTTGCGCTGCATGACCGGATGCAGGTAGTGCGAAGCCATGTTGCGGCGGCGGCCGTCCTTGATGGAGGTATTGGCGATGGCACAGCCGCCCGGACCTTCCATCATGGCGCCGTTGTGGTCCTCGAAAGAAGGAATGCCGATGGCAGCAGCGGCGCGTTTCATTGCTGGTGCAATCGGATTGGGATCCTTGGCCGGCTGGATCCAGACATTGCCGCCCTGGCCACGATAAGCAGGATCGGGTGCGCCTTGCCAATCTTCGATACGTTTGTAGATGGCCAGTATGTGCTCGTAATTCCAGGCAGTGTCGCCTGCTTCGGCAGCCCAGTGCTCATAGTCGTTCTTGTGACCGCGCGCATAGGCCATCACGTTGATGCTGCTGCCGCCCCCCAAGGCGCGGCCCATGGCCAGGCTCAGGGTGCGCTGGTGCAGATGGCGTTGCGGCAGCGACTTGTCGCCCCATTCGCGTTCCGTGCCGAGGTTGGTGTACCAGACGCCGGGATTGAGGATGCTGGGTGCATCATCGCTACCACCGGCCTCCAGCAGCAATACGCTTACGTCCGGATTTTCGGATAGCCGGCTGGCCACGACGCAACCCGAAGAACCGGCACCGACCACGATGTAGTCATAGTGCGACTGTAACTGACGGGCGCGCTCGGTCTGGTTGCTGGCGATGGCCTCGGCCTGCTGCGCCATGCTGTCGATGGCGGTAGTGCTCAGGCCCAACGCGGCGGCCAGTTTCATGAAATGACGACGATCGATCCTGCCTTGGGTCAGCGCTTGTTCCAATGCATTGATGCGGTCACCGCGTGCGAGGTCGTCCCCGCTAGTGGATGGGATATGCATGAAGTCTCCAGATATTGGTGTTGTGGGTTGCGGCCGCAGTGGCGCAACAAGCGCAGAATGGCAAAAGGCGTGCCAAGCTCATCGGTGGTCGATGAAAGCCTGCAAGTCATTGATATGAAACATTTTTCCAGGCGCGCGAGGTACGCGGCAACCAGGCGTGCAGTGATGCAAATTGCATCAGTGGTCGCGCCAGTGAGGCGGTTTGCATCAGGGCATGGAATTTTTTGCGATGCCGTGCATCTGCATTAAGTCTTTCTTAATTCTGCGGTCCTACAGTAAGCCCATCGGAAGCCTCGGCATTGGCCGCAGCGCTATCCGGTGGACCGCCTCGTGCGGCAGCGCTTTTCATCCTGAACCACGACAAGGAGCCATCATGGACATCAACAAGATCACCGCCATCAGTGCCATCGTCTTCGGCCTCGCCGGTCTGGCCGCCCCGCTCACCTACGCCCAGAACGTGCAGGGCAGTGTGGCCTACATGAACGGCGGCATCGGCGCCAGCGAGCAGCACAAGCTGCGCGAGGCGGCCAAGGATTACAACCTGCGCCTGCTGTTTTCCGAAGCCAAGGATGGCGCCTTCGTCAGCAACGTCAAGCTCAACGTGAACGACCACCAGGGCAAGAGCGTCTTCAGCCTGCCCAGCGCCGGCCCCATGACCAACATCAAGCTGCCCGCTGGCGAGTATGAAATCACGGCGGTCTACAACGGCGTCAAGAAGACCACCAAGGTGAGCGTGGGTGAAAAGCCGACGTCGCTCAGCTTCAACTGGGTGCATCAGGATAATTAAGCAGTCCAGTTCTTCAACGATGGCCTGACCATTCTCGATCCTCGATGGCAGCTCTGCTGCGACCGAGGATTGATGCCGTGTAGCGGCACCACCGCCCCTCAGCTTCCCAGCTTCCAGATGCAAGGAGGCTGCGCGTGAGCAAAGACCGCTGCCCGAGCGGTCGCCTTCCCCCTCGGGGAGTATGTTTTTTCCTTCACTTATTGCGCGATAAAGATGACATTTTTGTCATTCGAATGTCATTCGAATGACGCCTTGGCTTGCCTACAATCAAATCTCCCTTCCCAACCCAGGCCTTTGAGCGCCTCTTCGTCATGATGAACATTTCCCTGTCCCAAGTCGTTCGCAGCGCCCTGGTGCCGGCGCTGCTTGCCGGTCAATTGTTGAGCACGGCAGCCATGGCACAAACGCCAGCCATGGTCGGTATCCGTGGCGCCATCGTCTCGGTTGGCAACGACCAACTGGTCGTAAAGAGCAACCGCGGTGGCGAGCAGAGCGTGGCGCTCGACAAGGACACCCGTGTGGCTGCCATTTCCCTGGCCAACATCAACGACATCAAGCCCGGCAGCTACATCGGCGCGGCCGGCATTCCGCAGCCGGATGGTTCGCAGAAGGCCCTGGAAGTCCACGTGTTCCCGCCGTCCATGGCCGGTACCGGCGATGGTCATCGTCCCTTCGACCTGGCGCCCAACAGCACCATGACCAATGGCACCGTGGGTGACGTCATCGCCAGCAACGGTCGCACGCTGACGCTGAAATACAAGAATGGCGAGAAGAAAATCGTCGTGCCTGACGATGTCCCCATCGTCAGCATCGAACCGGGTGACCGCTCGCTGCTGGCTGCTGGCGTGAAGGTGGTGGTGCGGGCGCGCAAGAATGCCGATGGCAGTCTCACTGCGGCCAGTATCAGTGCCGGCAAGAACGGCATCACTCCGCCGATGTAAGCAGGTGCCACGATGCCTCGTCCTCCCGTTCGTCATCCGCTGGCAGTGCGCATCGCCCACTGGCTCAATGCATTGGCCATCGCCTGCATGATCAGCAGTGGCTGGGGCATCTATAACGCCTCGCCCATCTTCGGCTTCAAGTTTGCGCCCTGGATGACCTTGGGCGGCTGGCTGGGCGGCTCCATTGCCTGGCACCTGGCGGCCATGTGGCTGCTGGTGGTCAATGGACTGTTCTATCTCCTCTATGGAAGTGTCAGCGGACACTTCCGTCGCCATCTTCTGCCCCTGCACATGTCAGAGGTCTTACAGGATGCGCGCCAGGCATTGCGCTTTCGTCTGCCGCATCAGCCCGGCGTCTATAACGCTGTGCAGAAGCTGCTGTATTGGGTCGTGATCTTGCTCGGCATCCTGGTGGTGCTGTCGGGGCTGGCGATCTGGAAGCCGGTCCAGCTGGATTGGCTGGCGGCATTCTTCGGCGGCTTCGATGTCGCCCGCAAGGTTCACTTTGTTGCGATGGCCGGTATCGCCGGCTTCGTGGTGGTGCACCTGACGCTGGTGGCGATCGTCCCCAAGACCCTGTCCCG
>NZ_BADI01001046.1:0-1496 GCF_000333555.1 Herbaspirillum sp. B65
AGAAACTGCTGGACAGACTGCTGATGGCGGAAGTCATGGATGAGTCCTTTCATGTAGGGATATTGCCAGAAGACATGTCTGGCACTTGATCCTATTACGGCAGACTTAGCTCACCCTTAGGGTGTCGCCAAGGCATCGTGTCTGTGCCGTGCAATCGAGGGGACATGCAGGCTTGAATATGGAAACGAATTGATCCATAATCGGCGCATGTCACAGCTCCCCGCCAAGAACCATCGTGGTCGCCCTCGCGAATTCGACTACGATGAAGTCGTCGACCTTGCCATTGGCTTGTTCCGCCAGCGCGGCTATGGCGCGACCTCGATTGCCGACCTGGTCGAGGCCACCGGTCTGACGCGTGGCAGTCTCTACAAGGCGTTCAAGGACAAGAAATCCATCTACATGGCCGCATTCGAGCGCTACGTCGCCCGTGGTCACGAGCGCATCCGGGCCATTGCACGCGCCGAGGGCAGCGGTCGCGAGCGGGTTGCGCGCCTGCTGGCGCATTATCTGGAGCAATCCTCGGGAGAACCAGGCCGCCTCGGCTGCCTGGTGGTCGCCACTGGGGTGGAAGCCAGCGTACTGGAAGAAGAGATCGCGCAGTTGTTCGAACAGGCGCTCAAGCGCCTGGAAGCCGTCTTGGCCGAGTTGATCCGGGTCGGTATGGAAGATCACTCCATTGCCGCGCAGCTCAATGCCCCGCTGGCTGCCAAGTCCCTGCTGTGTTTCCTGCAAGGCTTGCGGGTGGTGGGCAAAAGCGATGCACATCGCCCGCATTTGAACAAGAAGATGCTGGCCATGGCCATGAAGATGCTGGATTGAATGTGATTGAGTGCGAAGTGAGCCCTTGGCGTCTGCTGGACGCCGCTTTTTTTACCTAATTAGGAAACGATGTGATCCTATATAAATATCCCGTTTTGCGTCCTGTCGGCATGTTCGTCCTCCCTTTCCATCCAACGTACCCAACCAAGAACTGAACCCATGAACCCTTCACACTACGAGAACGACATCGCGTTACACCACAAGCTCATCGATGTCGATGGCATCCGCCTCCATTACGTCGAAGCCGGCACGGGCGCGCCGGTCCTGCTGATACCGGGCTGGCCGCAGAGCTGGTTTGCCTGGCGCGATGTGATCCCCCGCCTGGCGCGCGCCGGACGTCGGGTGATTGCCATTGACCCGCGCGGCATGGGCGATTCGGCTCATCCCCAAGACGGATTCACGCCCGGCATCGTGGCCGCTGAAATCCACCGCTTTGCCCAACTGACGGGATTGCTGGAAGCCGGCAAGCTGGATGTGGCCGGCCATGACGTGGGAGCCTGGATCGCCTATGCCTATGCGGCCGACTGGCCCGAGGATGTGCGCAGCTTGAGCTTGCTGGATGCCGCCTTGCCGGGCATTTCTCCGTTGCCTACCACGGAGATCCCCACGGATGAGATCAACAAGCGGACCTGGCATTTTTCCTTCAATCGCCTGCCAGACCTGCCCGAGATCCTGGT
>NZ_BADI01001045.1:0-2234 GCF_000333555.1 Herbaspirillum sp. B65
ATTGGCGGCGTGATGTGTCCGTGCGCAGCAGGTCGCGCAGTGGGTCACCCTTCGGTATAGGGTCGCGGTATTCGATGGTGGCCAGCGCCACCACGATGAGCAGGAACATGACCCAGTGCAGGATCACGGAATAGGGGTGATAGCGGGTGGGTTGCTGGAGGGGATTGTTGATATTGTTCATTCGGATTCCTAGATGCACATCGGTAGCGAGATGGTAAACCCTGAAACTTAGTCCAAGATTAGCTTGCCTCAAAAAAACTTCACTTCGGCGCCGGAATATCCAACACCACCCGCAAACCGCGCTGCGCCACTGGATCGGCCATCTCCAGCCCAATGGTGATGCCCAGCCGCTGGGCCAGCGATTGCGCAATGGCCAGGCCCAGCCCGGAACCGGGCGCGGCGGATGGATTGAGCCGGTAGAAGGGCTCGAACACGCGCTCGCGCTCGGCGGCCGGGATGCCGGGGCCGTTGTCGGTGAGCTCCAGTCTTGCCATGCCAGGCCGGACCTGGGCGCCCGTCACCAGCGCCAGGCTGATGCAGCCGCCCGCCGGGGTGTAGCGGATGGCGTTGTCGATCAGGTTGCTTAACAGTAATTGCAGGTCCGCCAGACTGGTGTCCACCTCGGCGTCCAGGCTACTGTCGACGCCCAGGTCGATGTTCTTGTGCTGGGCCAAGGGCAACAAGTCTTCCAGCACCGGTCGCACCGCTTGGCGCAAGGCGAAGCGGCTGCGCGCCACTGGCTCGGTCACCCCTTGGGACTGGGCTCGCGCCAGGGCCAGCAATTGCGTCACCAGCGCCTTGCTGCGCTCGATACCGCTGCCCAGGCGTTGCAGACGTTCGCGGGCGGTGTCGGACAGCTCGCTGTGTTGCAGCCGTTCCGCCTGCAAGGACAGGGCCGTGAGCGGCGTGCGCAATTCATGGGCGGCATCGGCCACGAAGCGGCGCTGGGTGGTCATGGCGTTCTGCACGCGGGTCAGCAGGCGGTTGATGGCTTCCACGAAGGGGGCGATTTCCGTGGGCAGGGCGGCCGTGGCAATGGGGGCGAGCTGGTCGTCGCGGCGCTGGTCGATTTCCTGGCGCAGGCTAGACAGCGGGGCGAACAGCTTGCGCACGATGCGGCGCAGCGCCAGCAGCAGTACCGGCACCAGGATCAGCAGCGGGAACAGCGCGCGCCAGGCGCTTTGGTAGGCGATGCTATTGCGCGCGTCGGTTTCCTGCGCGAGCACGATGCGCCGGCCCGAGGGCAGCGGCTGGACGTAGACGCGGAAATCCTCGTGCACCATGAAGACGGTCTGGAAGCCATCCTTCAGCCCGGCCGGCAGCGGCAGTTCGTCCTTGACCCCGACCGTATCGGCATCGGTGTCTGGCCTGGGCAACCATTGCACGCTGATGCGCGATTCGTGATCGCTGCCCGGATAGCTGCCCACCGCGCCCTCGGCTGGCAAGCTGCCGCCGACGCGGGCCAGCAGTGCGCCGACCTGCATGAGCAGGTCGTCCTGCACCCGGATGGACTCGCGGTAGGCACTGATGAAACCGAAGCCACCAGCCCCCACGGCCACCAGCAGGATGGCCAGCGTCAGCGCCAGCGACAGGCGCGCCTGCAGGGAGCGCCTCATGCGTGGCCGGTGTTGCGTGCGACCATCCATCCCATGCCCCTGACGTTCTTGATGGCGTCGCGGTCCAGTTTCTTGCGCAGTGAATGGATCAGGAATTCCACCGCATTGCTTTCCACTTCCTCGCCCCAGCCATAGATGCGTTCTTCCAGTTCGGTGCGCGAGAGGATGGCGCCGGGACGACGCATGAGGGCCTGCAACAGCGCGAATTCACGGGCCGACAACGCCACCGGCGGCTGTTGCTGCCAGCACGCGGTCTTGGCGGCCACATCCAGCGCCAGTTGGCCGTTGTCCAGGACATCGGTGGCCGCGCCCGACTTGCGCCGCATCACCGCGCGCAGACGCGCCAGCAGTTCGCCCATGGCGAAGGGCTTGAGCAGGTAATCGTCGGCACCGGTATCGAGCCCGGCGATGCGGTCCTGCACACCGTCGCGGGCGGTGATGATGAGCACCGGGATGGTCGAGTGACTGCGCAACTGGCGCAATACCGAGAGCCCATCGGCGCCGGGCAGGCCCAGGTCCAGCAGCACGGCCTCGTAATCCTGCTGCGCCAGCGCGGCCAGCGCACTGGCGCCGTCGCTGAACCAGTCGGCGGCATATGAAGCGTCCTTCAGGCGCTAC
>NZ_BADI01001044.1:0-848 GCF_000333555.1 Herbaspirillum sp. B65
TTTTACGTGTAACCAAGTTATCCACAGTTTTTGGCGACGTTAACAATCACTACTACTTATATATATCCACATCTAAATTAAAGAACCGAAAGAGCGTGCGCAGTGGACATCTTTTCAAAAAGTTAGCTTTCAAACACCAAAAACCTTCAAAAAGCCCTTGGCAAAGGCATATACGCATCCCAAGGCCCTTTAGGTTCGGCAGGAAGACGGTGAAATCGGATGCATATTTCCCTAAAGAAACCCAAGAAGATGTCTTTTATGCAATAACTTTGCCCGATTCACGGTTGCCAGACTTGTTGCAGCAACTGGAAAACCGCCTTGATGACATCCTCATGTTGTCTTTTTTCTAATGAAATAAAGCTCAACTCGGTCGACAGTTCCACCGCATCGGCAATCACCAGACCATGGGCGTGCGCCTGATTCAAGGCAATCGATTCCCGCGCCAGCGACAAGCCGACCCCTGACTTGACCAGGTCCAGCATCGAGGACTCTTGATCAACCAAGGCTACCGTCTGTGGTTTTACCTGATGTTGCGCGAAGATCCTGCTCAATAAGCGATGATGGGCTGATTCGGCCGGGGTCCAGATCCAGGGCAGGCGGGCCAGCGCCTTCCATCCCTTGCCCGAGACGCGGTTCTTCCAACCCGCCGGGGCGATGACGTTGTAGGTGAAGGAGGTCAGCGTCAGGGCATGGAAACCTTGGCCAGGGTCGCCCAGGAAGAAGCCGACATCCAGCTTGCCGGCGCGCACTTCGTTGAGCACCGAACCGGACATGTGGTGGGAAAGCTGGGTCGATAGTTGCGGATGGCGCTCGACCAGCAACTTCAGGAATGCTCCGAGCCGGATGAA
>NZ_BADI01001043.1:0-892 GCF_000333555.1 Herbaspirillum sp. B65
CATGGCGCACCGCGATCCAGCGCAACAGGCCATCCAGTGCAATGATCAATCCAAGTGCCACCAGGAACAGCAGCATCCCGGCGAAACCATGCAGGAAGCCCTGCCCTGCCGCATCGCCCATGTAGAAGGTGATCAGCGCCAGTACCATCACACGCACCGTATGGGCAGTGAAGGAAATCGGCACGATCAGGACCGCCAGCAATACATTGCGCAACAAGGACTGATGGCGCACCAGATTCATGTACAGCAAGCCCAGTGCTTCCAGCGTAAAGAGCGAGTTCAGACCGGCACAGGCATCGGCCACCAGCAACTGGTAAGGCCCGATGTAGAGGATCACGCCACTGCGTGCAACCGGATAGCCAAGCAGATGCAACACCTGTTCGGAGGCATAGGACACGCCGATCTTCAACGGTTGCGTCAGCAGGTCCACCACCGATGCCGGCAAGGGCACCATGAACAGCATGAAGAAGAAGGCAAACCACAGACGACGGCAAGTGCGCACGCCGAACTGGAACAGCACGATGGCCATGAGCATCGGAATGAGTGAGCCCGCTTCCAGAAACAGCACCGTCTGCGAACGTCCCAACACGAAGCACAGCAAGCCCAGCAACAGGACCACCAAAGCTGCGACCGGTGCCGGCTGGCGTTCGACCAGACCTTCTTCGAGCAACTGCCGCACGCGCACGAACAGGTAGCAGCAGGCCACCGCCAGCACGATGGGGCCATGCGCATTACGTTCGGTCCCCCATACCCCGTGGAACAGATCGATGAAACTGGGGATATACATCACGCCCAGCCCTGCCGCGACGATCAGCCAAGGCACTCCGGAGAAGCGGGGTTGGGGTATCGGGCGGATGGTGTCGGCAGTCATCGGTATGTTTCGTAGGGGTCA